>NZ_JAMOKT010000050.1:0-57459 GCF_023656795.1 Parabacteroides caeci | reverse complement strand
GTTAAGACTTTTCTATCTGCAAGATTACCTTTATTCCCCAATTACACAACTTTTTTTGAAATATTTTAATGATTTATGCCACAAAACATATTTTAATAGAAATTTTGGTGCGGTTGCCCTGGTTTTCTAACTCATATTCTACTTTAATTAAAAAATAAACCGTAAGTTTACCTCAACTAAATACAACGCACATGGAACCTGAATCAAAATACGAATCCGTCCCTTATGGTTTTGCTTACTGCCTGAATGAACAATGCAAGCACTCCACGAAGTGCCTGCGTTATCTCGTTTCGAAACAACTCACGCCGGAACGGACTGTTTTCTCGATCGTAAACCCCGATTGCACGACGCCACAAGCAGATAGCTGCCCCTTTTTCAAAGCAGATCAAAAGGACAGGTACGCATTGGGGATCACTCAATTATTAGAAGATCTGCCTCATAACAAAGCTGTTGCCATCAAACGGGCAATGAATACCAAATTCAGTAAAGGAACCCTTTACCGCATCCAGAAAAAAGAACGATTGATTACCCCTGACGAACAAAAGATCATTCGTATGATCTTTATGCGACAAGGTATCCATACCGATCCGCTTTTCGACCAATATGTAGAGCAATACGATTGGTAAGAAATTGTATACTTTTTAGGCCTTTATTACTTATAATCCCCACTTAAATGGGTGATATTCCCCACACAAGTGGGCAGTATTCCCCATAGCAGTGGGGATAATTCCCCACATGAATAAAAATTGTGGGGAAAAAGCTCTATAACGAACTCTCAGTAGATACTGAAATCCTGCGGCTTTATCACAAACCCGATCCGCAGCATACTCTTAAAGTGGTTATATTCCAGCAGGTTCTCACCGTAACCGTTATAATATTGAAGGAAAAAATATTGGTTCTCGTTATTGTTAAACTTATAACTTAACTCGACCTGCGTATTAAAACTGAACCAGGTTTTACGTTTCGTCAGGATCACTCCGCAGTTAAACCGCTTATTGTCTGTCCGGAAATTGGCCGCCATCTGGAAAATACCGTTATACTTTAACAGGTCTTTATTATATTTTCCGTCGACGATCGGTATCCAGGTCTTGAATTGAGCCTCCCAGTTTTTGTTTAAAACAATGGCTGTTGCAAATGTCACCTTGTTCCAACTGCGCGAAGCCGTACTGTCTTTTCCGTTCGATTCATGTTCGAGCATCAGATAGCCTTTTCCGATGAATTTATTATGATGGATAATCAGATGCCCCAGTCCGATTCCCGGATTGAAGTTCAGGTCGCGCATGGGCAGAGATTTCTGGAAAACATTCCAAAAGGCTTTCTGGGTGTACTGGATAAAAAGATAAGTGTCGAAAGGCAGCTTGCTTTTTGTCAGGCGTTGGGCAATACTCAACTGGAACTTCACATCCGAATTGGCAGCGGTCGGTTTATGCCCGATCGTCGTCCCACCGATGAAATAATTATCTTTGAATAAAGTGAAATAAGGCGCTTTGTCCAATACCGCACGCACACTGTCCGCGTTATATTCCAACTTCGGATCCTGCACCAGAACCTGGGCAGATACTGAAACAAAACAGGAAATGGATAAAACATATAGAAATACTGCTGTCCTTTTCATAAAATCACGAATATATAAACCTTATAAAAATAGAACAAAGGTAATATCCATCAAGGTTTAACAATTCTCCCCGATTTCATGAATTATGGTCAATTCAGTTACCTCTTCTTTATTAATAACCAAATCTTAACTGGTATGTTCATTTTTTATATCTTTGCCCGCATGGAAAAAGTATATCAATATTACAGGGATACAATAGCTGCTTACACACGCCGCTCGGACGGCCTGAGAAAAAAAATGCATTTGATAGGGACAATACGCCTGCTGCTGGTTGCCGGGCTTATTGCTGCGATATGGTTTCTGAAAGCCGAAAACTGGATGGTGTTGGGCGGGGCAATCCTCTTATTCATCATTCCTTTCATCGGGTTAATGGTTTATCATACATTTTTATCATCGCAAAAGTCGTATGCCGATGCACTATCCGCCCTATGCAACAACGAACTGAAAGGATTGGATTACGATTTCAGCGCTTTCGACGGGGCACCGGAGAAAAGTTCTGCTGACCATTCATTCAGCCTGGACCTGGATCTTTTCGGAAACCGCTCCATCTTCCAGTCCATCAACCGGACAGTCACTTCGATGGGAAAAGAAAGGCTTGCCGACTGGTTTATCAATCCGCTTACCGATAAAGAAAAGATACTCAAACGACAGGAAGCGATCCGTGAACTGAGCGAAATGACGCAATTAAGGCAACACTTCTATGTAACCGGCGTATTAAGTCCGGGAAATAAAGGAGATGTGAATACCCTAAGCACATTAACAGATCATAAACCAGCCTTCATTAACAGCCTGCTCTGGAAAATACTGATATGGCTCATTCCTGCCATATGGGTGATACTGATCGCAGGAGCATCAAGCGGAATAATCAGTTTCACCGGCATAAGCATATTCTTCGCCATCTCGTTCCTAATTTCCTACATACGGGGAAAACAAATCACAGAACTTCATAACTCCGTGAACAAGATGGAGAAAATCCTGTATACGTATTCTTCACTGATCAAAAGCATTGAAGGCGACCTTTTCAAGTCAACCGAACTGGCAGCGATCAGCAACCAGTTTAACGGGACAGACGGAACAGCCTCGAAGGCTCTGAAAAAGCTATCCCGCAGCATTGGTGCGCTGGACCAGCGGGGCAGTATGATGGGATTCATTATGAACATCTTTATTCTCCGCGACACCCGGACAGCCATCCGTCTGGAACGTTGGATACAGATACACGCCGAGGATATTCCCCGATGGTTCGATGCCCTTGCCGAGTTTGATGCCTACAGTTCGTTGGGAGGATTTGCATTCAATCATACCGGCTATATCTATCCGGAAATAGCCGACTCTTATTTCAAGATGAGTGGTAAAGCACTTGGGCACCCCCTACTCCGCCGTGATGCTTGCGTACGGAATGATATTTCGATAGAAAAAAGTCCGTGGTTCCTGATTATCACCGGGGCAAATATGGCTGGGAAAAGCACCTACCTCCGTACAGTCGGAGTCAACTATCTGCTGGCCTGTATCGGTGCTCCGGTCTATGCAGACTCCCTGACTGTCTATCCGGCAAAGATGGTGACCAGCCTGCGTACTTCCGATTCGCTGGTCAGCAATGAATCTTATTTCTTCGCAGAATTGAAACGGCTGAAAATGATTATCGACCGTCTGCAACAGGGAGAAAAACTATTTATCATACTGGATGAAATCCTGAAAGGAACTAACTCGATCGACAAGCAAAAAGGTTCGATCGCCCTGATGAAACAGTTGGTAGCTTACCAGACTTGCGGCATCATCGCCACACACGACCTGGCACTGGGCGAACTGGAAAACGAATTCCCCAACCAGATAAAGAACTACCGCTTTGAAGCCGATATTACAAATGAAGAACTAACCTTCTCCTATCTGCTTCGTGAAGGGGTAGCACAAAATATGAATGCATGTTTCCTGATGAAGAAGATGGGGATAACGGTTTAAATACTTATATTTGCACGTAAATTAATAGAAAGGAGTCACTTATGACAACAATAGAACTTGAAGCCAGCAAAGCGGAATTGGTTCGTGAGATATTAAATATCGAAAATAGTGAAACCATCGGAAAACTTCGCAAATATCTAAGTAAGCTCCGGAGTAACAAAGAAGAGGCAAGTCCGTGTGAATATACCCTCGAAGAGGTTCGTCAGCGATTGGCTATCACTGGTAAGGATGCTATTGCCGGAATAGGTATCAGCGGTGAAGAGATGGAACAGCGAATGAAAGATATTATATAATAGTATGAAAATCATATGGCATCCGTTTGCATCAAACGATTTTGATCAGATTATATACTATTACCGGGATGCTTTTGGAGTTAAAACAGCTCAAAAAGTCCGCGACACACTTCATCATGACATATATCATTTGCTCTGTTTACATCCTTTTCTGGGATTCTGTGAAACCTGTCTGAGTGACGTCGATCAACTCTCTTACCGTTCACTAGTCTCGGGGCACATTAAAATAATTTATACCGTTCACGATAAATATATTTATATCCACATGCTTTGGGATTGCCGACGTAATCCCAAACAACTTCAAAGCGAAATAAAAGAACGTAAATAAAACTTATCAAATGGAGTTGTATCAAAATTCGGTTTTAATACAACTCCATTTATTATCATTTTCCTGTTTTATACTTCGCCTTAATCTCCGGCAACGCCCGCTGTATCTCTGCGATACGAGTGGCATCACTTGGGTGAGTACTCATAAACTCCGGAGTCGAGCCGCTTTTTCCGGCAGACATCTTTTGCCAGAAATTTACCGCGACATCGGGATTATATCCAGCCATCGTCATAAATACCAATCCCATATAATCCGCTTCCGATTCATGCTTGCGTGAGAAAGGAAGCATGACACCATACTGTGCCCCCACACCATAAACCGTATTGGCAACCGTCTGGACTGCCGCACTCTTATTGCTTACAGCCTGTCCTAAGATGGCGGCTCCGTATTGCGCCATCAGCTGCTGGCTCATCCGTTCGTTACTATGTTTTGCCACCGCATGCGCCACTTCGTGACCAACCACTACGGCCAGTTCGTCATCCGACGATACCAGCGACATCAAACCTTCGTAAACCACAATCTTTCCGCCCGGCATACAAAAAGCATTTATCTGGTTATCTTTCACCAGATTGAACTCCCACTGGAAATTCTTAATCTCACTTTCCATTCCGTTCGCTTTCAGATAGGCCTCCGTTGCTGCGGCAATCTTCTTACCCACACGGGTCACCATCGCACTCTCATTCTTATCCGACGACTTTGTGGCTGATTTCATATAATCGCTGTATTGCGTTAAGCTGGAGGACAATACCTCCTGGTCAGAAACCAGCAACACCTGCTTTCTCCCTGTCAAAGGCACACTCCCGCACGCACTCAGCATCAGAAGCATCGCCATCAATAAACCTGTAATCTTTTTCATCTCTCTCATTTAGTTTTTACGAATACAAAATTATCATTTCTTTATAAGAATAGAACAATTCCAAAGGTATTTTTGCTCAACAGATATATAACAATACTATCCTTTCAGTATATATCCTTTCTTTGTGAGAGAAACAATACCAACAGACAAATCCCTCTTCAGAGCTCTCCTCAGATAAGTGATTTGTACATTCAGGGCAAGAGAATTGGCATATGAATTATTCCCCCATATGACATCCAGAATGACATTACGGTCTACCGCCTTGTTCAGGTTACGTACCAGGATACGAAGAATATCCGCCTGCCGGGAGGTAATCAGCGTTTTACTGTTACCTGTACGTATTTCATTTGTTGCATAGTTGAAAAACGTATCTCCGAAAGAATATAGTTCTTCTGCTGTTTCCACTGATAAATTTTGTTCAAAACGTTCCCTGATACGTGCCAACAGTTCTTCCGGATAAAAGGGTTTAGCCAGATAATCATTTCCCTTCACACTAAATCCTTTCAAACGATCGTTCTTATCCGAACGGTCGGACAAGAAAAAGATCAAGACATTATGATCCTGTTCCCTTATCTTTTCAGCTACTTCAAAACCATTCTTTCCCGGCATGTTGATATCTAATAAAACCAAATCCGGTTTAACCGCCGGAAACTGTTCCAAGGCCATCGTTCCATTTCCTGTATAGGTTACTTCATAACCTTCTTTTTCCAGAAATCTCTTTAAAAGAATAGAGTATTTCAGATCATCATCCGCCAGTAAAATTCTCAGAGGTGTTGCCATATATTATGTATATAAAACGTTTTGTATTCTTATTGAGGTAATGTCACAATAACTTTCGTACCCTCCCCTATTTTGCTTTGAAGAGAAACTTTTCCATGATGTGCTTCCACGATCTGTCTTACATAACTCAAACCAAGTCCAAGGCCCGGTATCTGTTTGCCTGATAAACGGGGGGAACGGTAAAATTTCTCAAAAACCTTCCGCTGCTCGGCCGGAGAAATACCGAAACCATCATCCTCCACCGACAATTCAACACTTTTACCCATTCGCATTGCAACAATACGTATATGGACCTCTGGACCGGAATACTTGATTGCATTCTCTACCAAATTACATAACATATTTGCCATATGCACCGGATCTGCCGTAATAAGAGGCAACCCGGGAGCATATGCCGTAGAAAAAGAGACCTGTTTATCCGGCGGAACCGGTATGAGGCGTAACACTTTCTCCACCAACTCCTGCAAATTAAATGAAGAAATAGTAAACGGAGTCATGCCACCATCAGCGCACACCATATCTTTCAGTTTACCCAGATAAGCAGAAAGATTATCCAATTCGAATATGGCATCATGGGTAACTTCCCGGCAAGTCTCTTCATCTGTACGCATTTCCGGGTCATTTAAAAAGGAGATACACATTTTCAGGGCTTGTACCGGACGTCTAAGTTCATGTATCATGGCATGGACAAAATCTTCCCGCATCATCCCGATCTTTTTCTGTTTTAAGATCGTAGCTATCTGGAACCACAGACAGGAAATAAGCAACAAGATCAAAAGCAGGCTTACCCCTAACTGACCGGCCATCCGGACAAGTAACGGATGAAAAGAAAGCGATACGTTCATCAGGATGCCTCGCGCTTCAAATGGAGAATACATATATTTAATAAGAAGGGAAGACGGAAGAAAAGTATCGTCCGACAGTCGCCAGGAAGAGGCGGTATCCAGCGTATCGCCAACTTCCAGGGGCGAACAATTTATTGTATATTCCGGCAACCGGACTTTCAGTAAGCTGTCCAGACGTTCGCCGGAAAAAGGGACAAAATGATCCACTACCGAGCGGTCCACTCCCATCAGCAGGCTGTCTTCCGGCATGGACGCATTAAATTTCAGATTGAACTGGTCTATCCGACCGGAATCTTTTAAACTTAATTTAAACCCCGTAGAAGTATGGGACAACCTCTCATCCACCAACGAAGCGCTATGTTCCACATTCCGGTTCAAGACATAGGTCACTTTTGTATCCAGGGCTTCTTGCTTGCGCATACGGAACTCTTCTTCCTCTACTTCTTTTATTTTTCCAACCAGTTCCTTTGCATATCGTTGCATTTCATATTGAAGCTGGTTATACAGCCAATATCCCTGCATCCCAATCGCAGACAATGCAGCAAATAAGGAGAATATATAGATAAGTCGTATGCGTTTTTCCATCCTCTTTTTCCAACAAAGTTAACAAGGAGGACGAGTGGACAAAGAGTAAACAATCTATTTTTTCCCGAAATAATAAAACAGTAATATTTTCCCTTCGTAATACTTCAGTAATAAATTTCTTCCTATCATACTCTTTCAAGCCTGTAATTTTGTCTCAAACCATTTAAAAGAAAATAAAGATGAAACAGTCACTATTAACAATTACATTCATCTGTTCTGCGCTTTCCGTAGCGGCACAGGTCAATATCCGGGTATATGATATCAATGATGTACTGAAGTCAAAACCCATAGACCAGCTTTTATTTACCGTCCAATATCAGACAGCTTTCGTCAGTGATACTTTGTCACCGGATAAACGGACGGAAGAAACCATGATGCTAAAGGTCGGCTCCCAAAGTTCGGTATACTATAGTTACGCCCGCTTCCGTACGGATTCGTTAATTGAAGCGGACAAAGCGGCGGGAGCTTCACAGGAAATTATCTCCGAACATCTGAAACAGAGTAACGGCTATGTCAATGACCAGATCTATAAGAATTATCCGAAGGGAAAAACTACGACGCTTGACCAGCTGGCGGCAAGCCGTTTCCGGTGTGAGGAACCGGTCGAAAGGCCGGAATGGACTTTATACCCCGATACTGCAACCGTTCTTTCCTATACTTGCCGGAAAGCCACCTGTCATTTCCGCGGAAGGGAATACGAAGTCTGGTATACCCCGGAAATCCCCAGAAGTGATGGTCCCTGGAAATTACAAGGGTTACCCGGTTTAATACTCAAAGCCTCGGACAGCCAGGGACATTATACGTTCATCTGCTCAGGCATAGAGAAAAGTCGTAAAGAGGAAATGATACAGTTCACCGGATCGGAATATGAACCTGTTTCACCGAAAGATTTGCAGAAGGCACATAAACGTTATGCGTCAGATCCGATCGGTTATGTCACGGAGACCTCTCCCGGAGTGAAGGTGACTATCAAAGGAGAAGACGGCCGCCCGTTCCGTCCGAAGAATATGCCATATAATCCTATCGAAAGATGAGACCACTGATTATAGCATCTCTTTTGTGCCTTCTTACTTTTCACCTGCGGTCGCAAATACAGATAGAGGGACTCGTTACGGATGCTGAAAATAATAAGCCTGTCGATGCCGCCACCGTTCAATTACAGAAAAAAGGGAGCAGGATACCTGTTAATTATACGCTGACTGATGCGGAAGGACATTTCATCTTTCCGGCTATACAGGTCAATGATTCAATGGTTGTCCGTGTTTCCCTCTTGGGATATGGCACGATGGTACTTCCCGTAGTGCCCGGTGAGAAATTGCATTTCCAGCTCTCCCTCCGGCCGTTCAGCCTGAAGGAGGTCGAAATACGTCCCGGAAGGATCTATGGGAGACAAGACACGATCAATTATGATGTGTCCCGTTTTATCTCCCCTAAAGATGAATCGGTAAAGGATATATTAAAACGACTTCCGGGTATCCAGGTGAATGATGCCGGAAAAATATCGTATAACGGAAAAGATATAAGCCGTTTCTATGTGGAAGGGATGGACCTGTCCGACGGGAGATACGGGCAGATCAGCAATAACCTCCAGGCTAATGCCGTTGAAACGGTACAAGTGTTGGAGAATCATCAACCGATACGTGTACTCAGTAAAAAAATATCGACGGAAGATATTGCCCTCAACCTAAAGCTGAAACCACAATTCCGGAACCGTTGGCTCATCAATCTGGAAGGAGGAACAGGAGGCTCCCCCATCCTTTGGTCAGGCAACCTGAATGCGATGCAGTTAAGCCGTAAAAGCCAGTCGGTCTATCTCTATAAAGGAAATAATACCGGAAACGACGTAACAGACGAGCAAAGATCTTTCCGGACGGAAGGGGAGGAAAAAAAGTACGGGTCGCTCCTCCCCACGTTCCTCAAACAACCCTCACTGAGCGCACCTTTGAAGAAAGAAAGGCTGCTGTTCAACCAGGTACATACATTATCTGCCAACCGCCTGTATAAGCTGAATGAAACGGCGCAACTCCGGATAAATGCCAATTATGTACATGACTTACGAAGCCAGCAACGAGGAAGTATCACTCATTATTACCAGGAGGCCGATACGCTCACCCTGAAAGAAGAAAGCAATACCCAAATCAGAAATGACCGTACAGAACTCGCAGCAAGTTTTGAAAATAACACGGAAGATCTTTTCCTTACGAATCATTTCAATCTGACGGGAAATTGGGAAAACAGCCTGTCGCATATCCAAACCGGACAGAACGTCACCCAACGGATACAAACACCGGACTTCGGGGTACGCAATTACCTGCAAGGTCTTTGGACACGCGGTAAAAATACGATTGAAGCCCGTTCACTCGTCCGCTATCACAACCTGCCAGCACGAATCGGGATAAATGATTATTCGGATAAAATGAATCTGCACCAGTTATACATCGATCATTCATTGTTGGTGTTACGCAAAAAAGGGATGCTCACCCAACGGTATGCAGCCGGTGTTTCCGGAGATATAAATAACCTGCATAACGGTTTCACCCTATATGCCATTCCGGAATACCAATGGAATCTGCCGAAATGGAGTATTTCGTTCAACCTTCCGTTCCGGTGGACTGCTTTTCCCGGAACGGACATCTCGCATCCGGCACTTAATCCTTATTTATCCATCCTTTATAAGTTAAATTACGCCTGGCGTTTTTCTGCCCGTGCAGAATATAAAGAATCATACGGAGATATCACCCATCTATACACTTCTCCTTATCGTACAAGTTTCCGGAACCGGATCGTGAGTAACGGAATACTGCCGGTAGAGCGCAGGCAATCATACGCTCTGTATGGAGAATATAAAAGTACGGTACATGAATTCTTCCTCACACTTTACCTGAACTATATCACTAACCGGTCAAACCGTATTTTCGAACGACGGATAGAGGGAGAAGAAGTATCACTCCTATCTCTTCCTGAAAAAAATGATTCATATAACTGGTCTCTCAACGGAACCCTGTCGAAAGGCTTTTACGATTGGGGGACAAAATTTGCCCTTTCCTATCTCATTGGGCGCAATAAAGCGGAGCAACTCAGTGACGGGAAGCGATTACCTTTCCGTTCCGATTATATGCAATATGAACCTAAAATAAGCTGGACACCGTCACGATTACTGGAAATAAATTACCAATCGACTATTTATTACGGAGGATCACGTATCGGGAGCGAAACCCACCTCAACCCATTATTAAACGTAGTTCAGAAGTTCGGAATCATCTATAGCTTGGCAGCCGTGGATATTCAGCTCACCCTCGATCATTATCATAACGATATCAGCCGGGATAAATCGGCAGATGCATTCTTCGCCCATATTTTCCTCCGCTGGAAAACCGGTAAATGGCAATTGACTGCCGATGCCACCAATTTATTTAATAAAAAAGAATACCGGTATACACAATATTCTACCACAGAAAGTTACACCTCATGGCTAACCCTCCGCCCCAGGGAATTTCTGGTAAAGGTCAGATACAAATTTTAAACACAAACAAACATGAAGGACGGATTATAATAATTATGCAAAAAAACCGTCCTCACATGTATATTTATTCAATTATTCGCTTTATATTTGCAATCGTTTTGCATAAATATACAAACATGAGTACAAAAAAGGAACGATTGGATGCTATTTGCCGTATCATACAAACAAAGGCGATATGTAACCAGGAAGAGCTGCTGAAAGAATTGGAAGCCAGCGGATTTCAGGTGACACAAGCTACTTTGTCGCGCGACATTAAGCAACTGAAAGTAGCCAAAGTACATGATGCGAACGGCGATTATGTATATTGTCTGCCCGATTATTCAGCTTTGATACAGCCGAACAAGGTGCAGACAGAACATCATCCGAACATCGAATTTTCCGGAAACCTGGCAGTAGTCAAGACACGTCCGGGATATGCGATGGGTATTGCATCCGACATCGACACCCATGCCCCGCATGAGATACTGGGTACGATTGCCGGAGACGACACCATCCTGATCATCCCCCGTGAAGGGATCAGCAGGGACCGGATAGTAAAAGCATTATCACATTTTATATAAGGGCGATTAAGGGAGACAACGGTTCTTCCGTTTATAAACAAAAGAAGACAAAGAACAATCGGAAAAATGAAACAAGAAACAGAAATCGATGTAATGATTGCTGACGCCTCTCACGAAATATACGTAGACAAGATATTGACTACCATTGAAGAGGCGGCCAAAGTGCGTGGAACAGGTATCGCTAAGCGCACGCATGAATATGTGGCCCAGAAAATGATTGAAGGGAAAGCGGTCATTGCGCTGGCCGGGGATCAGTTTGCAGGTTTCAGCTATATAGAATCGTGGGGTAACAAGCAATATGTGACGACCTCCGGTTTAATTGTTCATCCGGATTTCCGTGGTTTGGGTATTGCCAAACGGATCAAGGATATGACGTTTCAACTGGCCCGCATGCGTTGGCCGAAGGCTAAGATATTCAGTCTTACGTCCGGCGCGGCAGTAATGAAAATGAATACGGAACTGGGATACGTGCCGGTTACCTTTTCCGACCTGACGGACGACGAATCGTTCTGGCGCGGTTGTAACGGTTGTATAAACCATGATATTCTGGAACGCACGAACCGGAAATATTGCATCTGTACGGCGATGTTGTTCGACCCTGCCGACCCGCACCGTGCCAAACGGGAAGCAGACGAAAGAGAAAAAAATAATAATAAATAATAAAGGAGACCTTGTAAGGGCGTTTCGCGAAACGCCCTTACGGAACCCACAAAAAAAAGACAGACAATGAAAAAGAAAGTAGTAGTTGCATTCAGCGGAGGTTTGGATACCTCATTTACCGTTATGTACCTTGCCAAAGAAAAAGGATACGAAGTATATGCAGCTTGCGCTAATACAGGCGGATTCAGCGAAGAGCAACTGAAACAGAACGAAGAAAACGCCTACAAACTGGGCGCAACCAAATATGTAACTATCGACGTTACAAAGGAATACTACGAAAAGAGTTTGAAGTATATGGTATTCGGTAACGTTTTGCGTAACGGAACCTACCCTATCTCAGTAAGCTCCGAACGTATCTTCCAGGCTTTGGCCATCGCACGTTATGCCAATGAGATCGGTGCAGACGCTATCGCCCACGGTTCGACCGGTGCCGGTAACGACCAGATCCGTTTCGACATGACATTCCTGGTGCTGGCTCCGAACGTAGAAATCATCACATTGACACGTGACATGGCGCTGACCCGCGACTACGAAATCAATTACCTGAAAGAACATGGTTTCGTTGCCGACTTCACCAAACTGAAATACTCTTATAATGTAGGTTTGTGGGGAACTTCCATCTGCGGCGGTGAAATTCTGGATTCTGCCCAGGGATTACCCGAAAGCGCTTACCTGAAACAGGTAGAAAAGACCGGTAGCGAAGAACTGCGTATCGAATTTAAAAAGGGTGAGATCCATGCTGTCAACGGTGAAGTCTTCGAAGACAAGATCGCTGCTATCCAGAAGGTGGAAGAGATCGGTGCAGCTTACGGTATCGGCCGCGATATGCACGTCGGCGACACAATCATCGGTATTAAGGGCCGTGTAGGATTCGAAGCTGCCGCTCCCATGCTGATCATCGGTGCACACCGTTTCCTTGAAAAATATACATTAAGCAAATGGCAGCAGTACTGGAAAGACCAGGTAGCCAACTGGTACGGCATGTTCCTGCACGAAAGCCAGTATCTGGAACCGGTTATGCGCGACATCGAAGCCATGTTGCAGGAATCACAGCGTAACGTAAACGGTACGGCTATCCTCGAACTGCGTCCGCTGTCTTTCTCTACCGTAGGCGTCGAGTCGGAAGATGACCTGGTGAAGACTAAATTCGGTGAATACGGTGAAATGCAGAAAGGCTGGACAGCAGAAGATGCCAAAGGCTTTATTAAAGTAACTTCTACACCGCTGCGTGTTTATTATAACAACCATAAGGACGAAGAAATATGATTAAGATCGGAATTATAGGTGGTGCGGGATATACGGCAGGCGAATTGATTCGTCTGCTGCTTAATCACCCGGACGCCGAGATTACATTTGTGAATAGTACCAGCAACGCCGGCAACCTGATCACTGACGTTCACTGCGGCCTGTTCGGAGAAACCGATATGCGTTTCACCGACCAACTCCCGCTAGACAGCATCGACCTTCTGTTCTTCTGTACCGCTCATGGCGATACAAAGAAATTCATGGAAAGCCATACTGTTCCCGACAACGTGAAGATTATCGACCTCAGCATGGATTACCGTATCGAAAGCGATGAACACGATTTCGTTTACGGCCTGCCCGAACTGAACCGACGACGTATCTGCAAGTCCCGACACATTGCAAACCCCGGTTGTTTTGCCACTTGTATCCAGTTAGCCGTTTTGCCGCTGGCCAAGCATCTGATGTTAAACTCGGAGTTGCATGTGAATGCGATCACCGGTTCCACGGGAGCTGGCGTAAAGCCTTCGTCAACATCCCATTTCAGCTGGCGAAACGATAACATTTCGATCTATAAACCATTCACGCACCAGCATTTGGCCGAGATAGGCCAGAGCCTGCGTCAGTTACAGAATAGTTTCGAAAGCAATATCAACTTTATTCCGGTGCGGGGTAATTTCTCCCGTGGTATTTTTGCAACGACTTACATCGACTGCAAGGTGGGGCTGGATGAAATCCGCCGTATTTACGAAGAGTATTACGATGATCATTCATTCACGTTCATTACCGATAAGAACCCGGACCTGAAACAGGTAGTCAACACCAACAAGTGCCTCCTGTATCTTCAGAAATACGACAACAAACTGCTGATCATTTCCATGATCGACAACTTGTTGAAAGGCGCCAGCGGACAAGCGGTGCATAATATGAACCTGCTGTTCGGTTTGGAAGAGACTGTAGGATTACATCTCAAACCGTCAGCGTTTTAAATAAGAAATTATGAAATTATTCGACGTATATCCTTTATTTAATATAGAGATTGTAAAAGGCAAAGGATGCCATGTATGGGATACGGAAGGTACTGAATACCTCGACCTGTACGGCGGACATGCCGTTATCTCCGTCGGTCACAGCCACCCTACTTATGTAGCTGCTATCACCGACCAGGTAAACAAACTGGGATTCTATTCCAACTCGGTCATCAACAGCCTGCAACAAAAACTGGCTGACAAGCTCGGTAAAGCATCCAGTTATGATGACTACTCACTGTTTCTGATCAACTCAGGTGCCGAAGCAAATGAAAATGCGCTGAAACTGGCTTCTTTCCATAATGGCAAGAAACGGGTGATCGCTTTCAAGCATGCTTTCCACGGACGTACTTCGGCTGCGGTTCGCGTAACGGACAACCCGAAAATCATTGCCCCGGTGAATGAAGACCTGGCAGTGACCTATCTGCCGCTGAACGATTCGGCAGCCGTTGAAACTGAATTGCAGAAAGGAGATGTATCTTCCGTAATCATCGAAGGTATCCAGGGTGTCGGCGGTATCCAGCTTCCGACAGACGACTTTATGAAGGAACTGCGTGCCCTGTGTACAAAATATGAGGCTTGCCTGATTCTGGACGAAATCCAATCCGGTTACGGACGTAGCGGTAAATTCTTCGCCCACCAGTATGCCGGTATCAAACCGGACCTGATCACAGTGGCTAAAGGCATCGGCAACGGTTTCCCGATGAGCGGCTTATTGATCAGCCCGATGTTCAAACCCGTTTACGGTATGTTGGGAACCACTTTCGGTGGTAACCATCTGGCTTGTGCGGCTGCTATCGCCGTTCTGGAAATCATGGAAAATGAAAAGCTGATCGACAATGCTGCACAGGTTGGTAACTTCCTGATTGAAGAGTTACACAAACTGCCGGGGATCAAAGAGATCAGAGGACGCGGCCTGATGATCGGTATCGAGTTTGAAGAGTCTATCAAAGAAGTGCGCAGCAAACTGCTCTTCGAAGAAAAGGTATTCACCGGAGTGGCCGGCACCAATACGATCCGTCTGCTTCCGCCGCTTTGCCTGACAATGGACGAAGCGAAAGAATTCCTTACCCGTTTCAAAAAAGTACTCAATGCTTAATTAGTTCTTTATTATAAAGAAGGCCGCCAACGGAATTTCCGAAGGCGGCCTTCTTGCTTTATTTTATCTCCTGTACAGTTGCGGTATCAGCAACGCTTCGGTTCCCCTAACGGCAACGCCTCGGTTCCTAGTATCGAGACAGTACTGTTGCTACATCGGGAACCTCCCCTTTCGCGGTATCGGGAACCTCTTTTGAAGCCGCAATGATAATAATAAAGAGTTTCCCCTTTGTTATCTCAAAGAACTTTACGTTATTTGTATGTTCAGAAACAAATACAATAAATACAAATGAAACTAAATAAGCTGATTGTTGCCGCTGCTATTACTATTTTTTGCAGTAATCTGTGTACCGCACAAAAATCATTGGATTTAGAAGATGTACTGAGTGGAAAACTTATCCGGACAAAAGGTGTTGGTGCCATGAACTGGATGAAAGACGGGGAGCGCTACAGCCGCCTCGAACCAAACAAGGAAGAAGGAGGAATGGATGTCGTAGCCTATCGCGCCAAAGACAATGCCCGCGAAGTAATTATCCCCTCTGCTATGTTCACAGATAAATCGACCGGCAAGAAAATTGCCATGGGAAGAATATCGTGGAGTGATGACAATGATAAAGTTCTGATCTACAACAATACGCAACGTGTATGGCGCTACGATACCCGTGGTGATTACTGGGTACTTTCTTTACATGACGGCAACCTGCGCCAACTGGGAAAAGGACTACCCGAATCGTCCATGATGTTCGCCAAATTCTCACCCGACGGAACAAGGGTGGCTTACGTTTCCAACAATAATATATATGTGGAAGACATAAACTCCGGCAAAATCACCCAACTGACCAGCGACGGAAGCAAGACCATCGTAAACGGTACATTCGACTGGGTATATGAAGAGGAATTCAGTTGCCGCGACGGTTTCCGCTGGAGCCCGGACGGCAAATACATCGCTTACTGGCAAAGCGATACGGAAGGAACCGGCGTATTTGATATCATCAACAACGTCGATTCCATCTATCCCACTATCCTTCATTTCCCCTATCCGAAAGCAGGAACTGCCAACTCGGCCGTAAAAGTCGGATACATCCCGGCAGCAGGAGGAACAACGACCTGGATCGACATTCCCGGAGATCCCCGCAACAACTATATCCCGCGCATGGACTTCATCCCCGAAAGCAATGAGCTGTTCATCCAACAGTTGAACCGGGAACAAAATACCAACAAAGTATGGATCGCCCAAATCGGCAGCGCAACCCCTAAGAACATTTTTACGGATAAAGATGCGGCATGGCTGGACACGAACGATAATATCCTGTGGCTGAAAAACAACCAGTATTTCACCTGGGAAAGCGAACGGAGCGGATGGCGCCACCTGTACCGTGTGAGCCGCGACGGAAAAGAAATCGTCCCCGTTACCAAAGGTGACTTCGACTATATCCAGCCCGTCGGGACCGACCTGCAAAAGGGACTGATCTATTTTATCGCTTCACCGGAAAACTATACGCAACGTTACCTGTACAGCGCCAACCTGTTCGGCAAAGGCGAAGTGAAACGGCTAAGTCCGGAAAACCAGCCGGGACAGCACCGCTACAACATGTCTCCGACCGGAAAATGGGCCGTACATACCTACAGCAACTCGGTAATCCCTCCGGTGATCGACATGGTTTCATTCCCGAAAAATCAATCCGTACGCATCCTCGAAGATAATGCAGAGGCCAAGAAACAATACGATGCTCTGGGACTGAACCCGAAAGAGTTTGTCAAAGCCAAATCGGGCGACCTGCTACTGGACGTCTGCATGATTAAACCTGTCAATTTCGACCCTTCAAAGAAATATCCGGTCATCATCGAAGTCTACGGCGAACCAGCCGGCTCGACCGTACAAGACTCATGGGGAGGCGGCGACCTGTGGAATCAATATCTGGTGAACCAGGGATATATCTATGTCAGCATCGAAAACCGCGGCGCCAATGCTCCACGCGGTCGGGAATGGCGCAAGTGCATCTATGGCGAAGTCGGCACATTTGCATCGGAAGACCAGGCACGGGGCATACAGGACCTGGCACGCCAGTATCCGTTCATCGACTTGTCACGCATCGGCATCAACGGATGGAGCGGTGGTGGCAGCCAGACATTGAACTGCATGTTCCGCTATCCGGAAATATTCCATACGGGCATTGCGATCGCCGCCGTTGCCGACCAGCGTTTATACGATACCGTTTATCAGGAACGCTATATGAACACACCACAGAATAACCCGGAAGGTTACCGCAAAGGTTCCCCTATCTCCTACGCCGAAGGCTTGCAGGGCAACCTGTTGCTGATACACGGAACGGGGGACGATAACGTGCACTACCAAAGCTGCGAAATGCTGGTGGACGAACTGGTCAAACACGGCAAAATATTCAGCCAGATCAGCTATCCGATGCGTAGCCACGGTATCTACGAACGCGAAGGGACAAGCCTGCATCTACGGAAAAGCATGGCTAAATACTGGCTGGACCATCTACCGGCAGGAGGCAAATAAAACAATCACTAAAAGGGTAAAAACACAATGAAACAGTTGATTTTGTGCATTGCCGCCATATCGGCAATATTCCTTATGCCTTCCCGGGCAACGTCCCAGATCAGGGAAAAGGCGGAAGGATTACTGAATGCTGTTATTACAGAAAATAAAACAAATGACATTCCTGCTGATTCATCGGCAGCGATTGAAGATAAACTCCGCCTGGATTCCATCAGGATGCAGGAGTTGGAACTTCAGTTGCAGGAAATGAAGTTGAACGAAATCGTACTCCGGACCGAGTTGAGTGACGCGCTGAACAAGCATATCACCACCGACTCGCTGAAAAAAGAGGAACAGCGCCGCAGCATCGACTCGCTACGGACGCTGACTCCCGGTGTTCATCTGATCATCGACAATGATACCCTCCTCACTTTCTACGCCAAACGAGGAGGTGTCTCGGCCTATGACCGGGCAGAAAATGCCGTCAACATGATCCAGAAAATAGGTAAAGACCTGAGTCTGAAAACAGATTCAGTCTACCTGTTTAACAGTGAATACCAGACAGATATTATGTACGGGGAAAAAGTGATACTCAGTGTGACGGATCAAGACGCCCTTTGGCTGAATACGGAAAGGGAAATACTTGCCAAAGAGTATCAGTCAGTTGTCAATAATAAGATCCTGGAGTTAAAAAAGGAACACAGTATACTTCAGATTGCCAAACGGGTTGCCTTGTTCATCTTGGTACTGGTCGTCCAATATTTCCTGTTCAAACTGACCAACTATCTGTTCAGGAAACTCCGCCGCCGGATTATCTGGCTGAAACAAAACAAGCTCAAATCCATTACCATACGGGATTATGAGTTTCTGAATACCCACCGGCAAGGCAGAATACTCATCTTTCTGAATAATATCCTGCGTTATATTGTCCTGCTGATACAACTTATGTTCAGTGTTCCGATGTTGTTCGCCATATTCCCACAGACGGAACACCTGGCAATGAAACTGTTCACTTATATCATAGAACCGATCAAGATGGTTCTTAAATCGGTTATTGAATATATCCCCAACCTGTTCATTATCATTGTCATTTATTACTGCGTAAAATACATCATTAAGGGTATTCAGTATATAGCCAATGAGATTGAAAGCGAAAAGCTCAAGATCACCGGCTTCTATCCGGACTGGGCGCAACCCTCTTTCAATATCATACGCTTCCTGCTCTACGCGTTTATGATCGCGATGATCTATCCTTATCTGCCCGGCTCCGACTCCGGTGTGTTCCAGGGGATATCTGTCTTCGTCGGACTGATCGTTTCTTTAGGATCGAGCACGGTTATCGGAAATATCATAGCAGGACTCGTCATCACTTACATGCGGCCTTTCAAACTGGGCGACCGCATCAAATTGAACGAGACGACCGGAAATGTAATAGAGAAAACTCCGTTCGTCACCCGTATCCGCACACCTAAAAATGAAGTGGTTACGATCCCGAACTCGTTCATCATGTCGTCACATACGGTCAATTACAGTGCCTCTGCCCGCCAGTTCGGCCTGATCATCCACTCGACAGTCAGCATCGGCTACGATGTCCCCTGGCGTCAGGTCCATCAGTTACTGGTCAACGTTGCGCGATCCACGCCGGGAGTCATGTCACACCCGAAACCCTTCGTTCTGGAAACGGAGTTGCAGGATTACTACCCCTGTTACCAGATAAATGCATATATAAAGGAAGCCGACCAGCTTTCGCAGATCTATTCGGACCTGCATCAGAACATACAGGATGCGTTTAACGAAGCCGGCATCGAGATCATGTCGCCCCACTATTATGCTGAGCGCGACGGAAGTGCCGTCACTATCCCGGCCGAATATCAGCAAAAGCCGGATTCCGCTGATAAAAAGTAAGAAACAGCGCATTATATAGTTAAAAAAGTCCTCCTGCAAAACAAAATGCAGGGGGACTTTTGTTATAACGCAAAGTCACTAATAAAAAATGCAGAATAATGAAAAAGTATTTTATCGCAGTAGCAGCTCTGGCTTTATTGGCTGCATGTAGCGGGAAGAAAACAGCCGAACCCGCTCTTATAGAAGAAGATGTTTATGCAATAGACGAGGCTGCGCCAGGCGCACCGGCTTTGCCTACCGTAACAGGAAAAGCTGCCAAACCGGTCAATATGCGTGATTCGCTGAAAGTAGATCCTAAAAAAGGAAGTGTTATTCAGAAAAAATATAAGGGTACATTCCCGGCAGCAGACGGTCCCGGCATCGTTTATGACCTGACTTTATATTATCAGCAGGATAGCGACGACGGCGTTTACGAAATGGACGCCACTTACCTGGAAGCTGAAAACGGAAAGGATAAAACATTCTCTTCTACCGGCAAACGCAAAGTAAAACATGGAACACCGTCTAACTCTGAAGCAATCGTTTACGAACTGATCCCCAGCGACGGCGACATGGCATTTTACTTCCAGGCAGAAGGCGACAGCCTGACACTATTAAACCAGGAATTACAGAAAGCAGCATCAGATCTGAATTACACGCTGATACTGGTTCCATAAAAAAGCTACCCTATAAAAAAGCACATCTTTGTATAAATAGAAAAGAGGCGCCCCAACTCCTACCGGGAAACGCCTCTTTTTGCTTTATTATCAAATGACTGTTATTTTACTTAATTCCTAACTTCGTCTTAATTGCTTTCGGAAGTGCATCTTTGTGTACGACAATGTTCATTGTTTTGTAACGTACGAATGCTTTTGATGCATACCAAATACCGTTATATTTGTTGGCTGTACCCCAAGAGTTTTTCACCATATAATATTCGTTTCCTTCCTGATCTTTGGCAATACCATAAATCTGCATACCGTGGTCGTCAGTAGTTTCCCAGTTATCATAAGCCAACTGGCGTTCTGCCTGTGTACACCATTTCTGCGGTTGCGGTTTCGTATTCAATTTCTTTTCTTCCGGTTTCATCTTCAACCAATGAGCCATGTCAGATCCGCTCAGTTCCTGTACCTTTTCGTTGTCAGGCATAACAGCTACACCGTCGCGGGTAAAGCCGGACTCACTTACGTCGGATCCCCAGGCAATCGTATAACCTGTATTGATCGCATTGTCGAACACTTCCATGAACTCATCGATCGGCAGGTTGTAAGACAATGCGTGACGCCAGTTATCCTGGATTTCCAGCGAGAACTGCGTATAGAACGGATGATGCGTATAAGAAGTCAACGATACATAATCCGACGGTTTTAATCCTGTAGATTCATAAAATGACTTCGGAGTGTATTCTTTTCCTTTATAAGTAAACTTTTCCGGAACTTTTCCTAGATAGACTTCATGTACGGCAGCTACAGCCTTTTTCCACAACAGGTTATAATCCTCGTCATACTGGAATTTTTTTACTTTACCACCGGCCATGGCACCCACCATAGCATCTGTGAGGGCAGACAACTCTCCGTGGTTACTCAATGTATCGCTATACATCACCCCGGGGCGCATTTCTTCTTCCGGCACCAAACCGAAAGCTTCCATTCCGTAAATCACATCATAGAAAGACCCACCCTGCGAGAACGAAGCATCGCCATGAGTACGGACAGCCATATCGGCACGATCCTGATAAGTGTGGTAAACGGTAAACATCTCCGAAAGATCATATTCTCCCTTTCCCATACGAAGCAATTCAGATTCCAGGAAAGCCATGGTAGAGTAGCACCAGCAAGTACCTGCCCGGTTCTGATTCTTAATGGATGTAATCGGGTTTTCCTTTACTGTTGTAAAAATGAAACCTTCTTCTTTTTCTCCCTCTTTTTCTTGTGCTCCGACATTTGTTGCAGAGAACGCACAAGCCAGTATCAGACTGGCAACAATAAGTTTCTTCATCTTTTGTTTTCGATTTTATTAGCAATTATACATTTTGTGACAAATGTACGAGTTTTATTCCTTTTTTCCATACTTTTGCAACTCATGATTTTACATTTATAAATTAACGGAGACATGAAAATAACTATTATCGGAGCCGGAAATATCGGTGGCGCCATTGCCCGCGGACTGGCAAAAGGACGTATGTTCAAAGCATCTGACATAACCTGTACAGCACAGTCGCAAGCTACACTGGATAAAATAAAAGCGGCCAACCCTGATTTTGTCGTATCGTTCGACAACGTCGAAGCAGTCAAGGGAGCCGACATCATTGTCATTGCTGTAAAACCCTGGCGGGTGGAAGAAATCGTCGACCAGATAAAGGGTGTACTCGATTCCGACAAACAGATCATCGTTTCAGTAGCCGCCGGAATCACTTTCGAGACTCTGAATACTTATCTGACCAAGAAAACCAGTTACGAGGACTGGGTCACCCCAGCACTTTTCCGCATCATGCCCAATACAGCGATCGAAGTGTTGAGCAGTATGACTTTCGTCTCTGCCCATAATGCCTCCAAAGAGCAATGCGACCTAATCATAAGCATATTCAACGAACTGGGAAATGCCATGCTGGTGGAAGAACGGCTGATGAGCGCGGGAACGGCTCTGGCATCCAGCGGTATCGCTTTCGCCCTCCGTTATATCCGCGCAGCTATTGAAGGCGGTGTCGAATTGGGTTTCTATCCGAAGCAGGCACAGGAGATCGTTGTCCATACCGTAAAGGGGGCTACCGACCTGTTATTGGAAAACAAGAGCAATCCGGAAATGGAGATCGACAAGGTTACCACTCCCGGCGGTATTACCATCAAGGGGTTGAATGAAATGGAACTGTCCGGTTTCACCTCTTCCGTCATCAGGGGATTGAAAGCCAGTAAATAAAAAGAGAATTATAAATTGATTCAGAATTTGGCAGATTTGAACTATCCCATATCAAAGTGACTTGGCTATTACAGGTTTATTTGCCGTCTGCTTCAGCTGACGGATCAGTAGAAGGTCTATCTCTTTGGACTTTAGTCCCATTTTTAAATCTCTCTCTATTAAAGGGAAATGTGGCTAAAGCCAAAAGAGAAAAACTGCTTGCAAACCGTCAGCTGAAGCAGACGGCAAATAAACCTGTAACTAGGCTTGCCTTATTGATAGCAGATAGCCTATGGACAGATAGACTCAAAACTTTCTAATTTCGGATGTTATGTCATTCGCAAGGAGACTTGTTAATGTAAGAAAAAGGCATGCTACAACGTAGCGAGTAAAAGCTTTATATATTTTGCAGCAAATGTACGGGTTTTATTCCTTTTTTCCATACTTTTGTACGCTATGATAAATGCAAATCCGAATGAAAAAGTCCTTATCCCATTTACCTAAAGAGAAACAGACCGATTTACGTCTGATCGCCCGATATGTAGTCGAAGTTCTTGGCGATCAATGTGAAATGATCATTCTTTACGGTAGTTATGCTCGTGGCAACTACGTAGAGTATGATCAACGGATCGAGTTTGGAATACCGACTTATTTCATGAGTGATTTCGATATACTGGTCATCACCCGGAATGATTGCAATAGTAACGGAATAAGCCGTCAGTTGGAAAAAGTGGAAGATCGTTATTACAAATATAAAGGGATGGGAAGATTTGCATTTACGACTCACATTCATTTTATCGATGAAACGATCAAAGACTTTAACAAAGAAATAACAAAAAGCCGCTACTTTTATACAGACATAAAGAAAGAAGGTATCCTGCTATACGATAGTGGTAATTGCAAATTAGCCCGTCGCCGCAAGCTTAATTTTTCCGAGATTGGAGAGTTGGGACAGGAATATTATACTACTAAATTTAAATTAGCGACAAGTTTTATGAAAGGGGCTTGTTTTTATTTAAGTGAAAGTGAATTCAATATGGCCGCGTTTCATCTGCATCAGGCTTGCGAGAACTTATACCGTGCTATTATTCTGACATTTACAATGCATACCTATAAAATACATGATTTGGAAGAGTTAATTAAAGCTGCCAAACACATTCTTTGGAAATACCCAAAGTATTCCCCCGCGATACCGAAGAAGAAATACGATTGTTCAATTTGTTGCTTAAAGCCTACATAGAAGCACGATACAATAAATATTATGCTACAACGAAGGAAGATATAGAAGCCTTAATTCCACGTGTAGAGCATTTAGCAGCGATCACCAAAGATGTTTGCGAAAATAGAATAAAGGAATATGCAAGTCGTGCCAGAACGACAAACTAACCGGCAGAAGCCGGGAAACTAATTCATTCCTCCCTACTAACTAATTGAAATGTAAGGACTTCTTATTGGCAAGGTGTACAGGATAGCCAGCCAAGGTGTACAGGATAATCCACCAGGGTGTACAGGCTAATCGATTATCCTGTACAGGGTAGTTATACTAAGTAAGGAGTTAACAATTAGTTTATTATAGGGTTTGATTTACTTAGACTGGAAGGGAGCAATAGTTTCAGAAGTGATACATGATAAAACATCTTTTATACACAATGTTTTCAGTATTTATTTGCCATTTGCAATATACTTCTATAACATACTGTCAATAAACACAATAAGACATGGCAAAGAACTATTCTATTTGCCATACTATTTGCCATTTGCCATCATTCCTCTTACGGTTGATTATGGCAAATGACAAATAACATTGCAAACAGAAAAAGCATTTGCAATAGTATATATAACTGTTTAACAATACATTGCACGGCATATTGCAAATGGCAAACAAAATACCGAAAACATTCTGTGAGTGTTTATCGATTCACCTTCTTACGCCGGTTCAATTCAGATTGCAACATCTTCAGTTCACGGCTGGTCTGCCCTGCGACCGAAGTATTTTCTTCAGCACGCCGGATCAGGTAAGGCAATACGTCTCTTACCGGAGCATAAGGCACATACTTGGTTACATTAAATCCTTCATGAGCCAGGTTAAACGAGATATTATCGCTCATCCCCAGCAACTGGGCAAAAAAGATACGGGAATCATCCCGTTTGAGGCCCTTCTCATCTATCAGCTTAGCCAGTTTATAATTACTTTCCTCGTTATGCGTTCCCATAAACATCTCGAAATGATCCAGATGGTCCATGGTAAAACGAACAGCCGCATCGAAATTCTCATCGGTCGCCTTCTTATCCTTGCAGATCGGGTCGGGATAACCCAAAGCCGCAGCACGCGCACGTTCGGCCTCCATATAAGCGCCACGCACGAACTTGACACCGGCAATATATCCTTTTTCTTTGGCATCATCCAGAATACGGCGCAGGTAAGGCATACGGTCATGACGATACATCTGTAAGGTAGCAAATACGATCGCACGTTTCTTATTGTATTTCCGCATCGCCTCGTCGGTCAGTTCATCCAGCGCATCCTGGAAACAGTAATCTTCCGCATCGACAATCAGACGGACATCGTTCTCATAAGCACGCTGGCAGAAAGCCATAAAGCGTTCTTTAAATTCACGGAAGGCTTTTACTTCTTCGATGGTCAGTTCGCCCCGTTTTTCAGAAGCCTTGGCAAGAAGTTCATCGGTCGTTATAGTAGAAGGTTTGAATACGGCATAAGCCAGGTTATCATTTCCTTTGGCAAAATCGATTGAACGTAGTGTTTCTTCAAATGTAGTCCGTATACCTTCAGGAGTCTGCTCGCCTTCGGCAGAAAAGTCAAGGGTAGAACGCACATTAAACTGCCGGAGATGGTCGATCGCTTTGGTACAATCCTGTAATGTCTCACCACCGACAAACTGTTTATATAAAGTTGGCTTTACAGCCCATGCTAAAGGGAAATGAATTTTTAAGGCGATATTACTTCCAAAACTGGCACATTTTACCAGCCACGGATATTTTATTGTATTGAAGAGTAAGTAAGCGTTTCTCAATTCAGACTGCGATTTGGATGAAAATGCAATCTCGGTATTATTAAAGTCTAACATAGTATCTGAGTTTTAAAGTTGACAGATGACAGTTGACAGTAGACAATTTCGAAGCATATTACCTGTCAACCGTCACTTGTCAACCGTCAACTGATATGTTATTTTTCTCCTAAGAACGGATAACCGTAAGAAGTAGGCGGAACCAAAGCCTCCTTAATACAACGAGGATTCGTCCAGCGGATCAGGTTCAACGGGCCACCGGCCTTGTCATTCGTACCGGAAGCTCTCGAGCCACCGAACGGCTGCTGTGCAATAACGGCACCGGTCGGCTTATCATTGATATAGAAGTTACCGGCAGCATAGCGCAGTTTATTGAATGCCACGTCGATAGCATAACGGTCACGTGCAAAGATCGAACCGGTCAGGGCATAAGGAGAAGTACGGTCGCACAACTCCAATGTTTCCTCATATTTATTATCGTCATATACATAAATAGTAATCACCGGACCGAATATTTCTTCCACCATGCTCTTGAACATCGGATCTGTTGTCTGGATAACAGTCGGTTCAACAAAATAACCTACTGATTTGTCGCCATTACCGCCAAAGACGATCTCAGCATCCGGAGATTGTTTCGCATAGTTGATATAACTCATGATATTATCGAATGAAGCCTCATCGATCACCGCATTGATGAAGTTCGTGAAATCCTGCACATCACCCATCTTGATCTCTTTCAGCATATCGCCTACCATCTCTTTCACATCTTTCCACAAAGAAGCCGGGATATAGGCACGTGAACCGGCAGAACACTTCTGACCCTGATATTCGAACGCACCGCGAACGATAGCAGTCGCCACGTCCAATGCCGGAGCAGACGGATGAGCAAAGATAAAATTCTTACCGCCCGTTTCACCGACGATCTTCGGATAAGATTTATAATGGCCGAGATTCTCGCCCATCTGGCGCCATAGCGTATTGAATGTCGCAGTAGAACCTGTGAAATGGAAACCTGCCAGATCGCGGCTAGCAGTTATCACCTTACCGATCACGCTCCCCTGTCCCGGGATAAAGTTGACAACACCATCCGGAAGTCCGGCTTCCTGGAATACCTTCATCAGCAGATAGTTTGAATGGATAGCCGTAGTAGACGGTTTCCAGACAGCCACATTACCCATCATAGCCGGCCCCATATTCAGATTGCTGGCGATAGAAGTAAAATTAAACGGTGTCAACGAGAACACGAAACCTTCCAAGGCACGGTATTCCATACGGTTCAGGATCCCCGTTTCCGAATAAGGCTGGTCGGCATATACCTGGCTGGCATAGAATGTGCTGAAACGCAGGAAGTCGATCAGTTCGCAGGGAGCATCGATTTCCGCCTGGAACGGGTTCTTGCTCTGTCCCAGCATCACCGAGGCATTTAACAGATAACGATATTTTGTAGCAAAGAGTTCAGCCACCCTTAACATAACGGAAGCACGTTCAACCCAAGGTAGTTCAGACCATTCTTTATGCGCTTTCATAGCGGCATCGATAGCCATCTGCACCTCTTTCTCGCCGGCCTTATGGTAAGTTGCCAGCACATGATGATGGTCATGCGGCATAACAACTTTACCGGTATTACCCGTACGGACTTCTTTTCCGCCAATGATCAAAGGAATATCCCATTCTTCATTTGAGAGTTCAGCTAACGTTTTTTTCAAAGCTGCTTTTTCACTCGATCCGGGTGCATACGATTTTACCGGCTCATTAATAGGCTTAGGAAATCTAAAAATAGCGTTATCCATGTTGTTTTTAGTTTATAAATAGTTAATCAATGATTTTTTCTATGCTGTAAACGTAGTAAAATAATTTTAAAACAAAGTGAGTAAAGAGTTAAATTAGTTTTAATTAGAAACGCTTTGGTATATGGTATGTATCAACATTTCCCCATCCATAGTTGTTATTAAAATATAATCATCTTAAAGGTATAGAAACTATGGCTATTAAAAGTGTTTGGATAGAAGAAGACTGTATCGCTTGCGGTACTTGCGAAGGCATCTGCCCGGAGGTTTTTCATGTGACGGATCGTTCCCGCGTAAACGAGGGAGTAGACTTCAACGACTACGAGGAGGAGATCAAAGAAGCAGCCGAAAGCTGTCCGGTCAGCGTTATTAAATATGATTAAGTGAGGAGGACCACTCACGTTTTACAGAGTAAAAAGTGGAGAGGTTATTCCGGTTTGGGATAACCTCTTTTTCCTGTCAGGATTTGTGGTTGTTCCAATAAAAAAACGTATATTCACAAAAAAGATAATTGGGATGAAGAAAACTACTATACTTCCGGTATTTTGCCTTATTCTGCTGAGTTTCTGTACCGGCAAAACGGATAAGACAGCTGCTGACGGACAACCTGCACCAGACTCTGCGACTGTAGAAGTAGCGGAAATAATAGATACTGTCCCCAAAGAAATAATCATTGAAAAGGAATTGCTTTACGACCAGCATACTCTGGAAGACACCTATCCGTATAAAGATACGACACGGGAGTTCCAGTGGGAAAAGATAAAGGAGCGCCTTGCCTGGCTCGAATCCATCCAGAAAGAACCGGCCACCTGGTCGATCCTCCAGAATTACAGGAATAAAAACGGAGAAGCGCCATTGGTAAAAAATTATCACAGAGATTCATACCGCCGTATAGCCGACTCTTTGGGCGTCGAACGCTTCCAGGGAATACCGCTCTACCTGACAACAGACACTGCGGTGCCTGAACTCTACGGCAGGGACGGTGCCCTGGTAAAACACCTGGAAGACTATACGAATTTCACTCGGGTTGCCTCCGTGCATACCGGAAAAGAGTGGATGATCCCTAAAAAATATATCCAGACGATTTCTGATACGATCGTCTTCAAAAAAGCAGTCTTTGTAGATACCCGGAATCAGAATATCGCGACACTGGAACAGGAAGGCGACAAATGGCTGGTTAGAAGCATGAACCCGGCTACAACCGGACTGCACAGGCCACCCTATGCCCAGGAAACGCCTCCCGGAGTATATATTATCCAGGAAAAGAAGCCCCGCATGATCTATCTGGTGGACGGTACCACGGAGACAGGAGGTTTTGCTCCGTATGCCAGCCGCTTCACAAACGGGGGGTATATCCACGGAGTTCCCGTCAATGCTCCGCGCAAGTCACTGATCGAATACAGTTCGACGTTGGGAACCACTCCCCGCTCCCATATGTGTGTCAGAAATGCCACTTCACATGCTAAATTCATCTACGACTGGGCACCGGTTTATGAGACTCTTGTTTTTGTTTTCGATTAAAAATTCTAACTTTGCAGTCTGATTCACACAGACATGCACAAAGTTTTCATCTATCTGTTCCTATTATTTATCCCGGTAAACTTCTCTAAAATGAGAAGTACGGAACCGGTCATCCATGAAGTTTCAAGCTGCCGGCAGTTGTACCAGGAGATGCAACTGGAAGGAGTAGTTAACTTTGAGGCATTCGAACAGGCAATCACCGGATACCATAAAATCGAAGATAAAACGAAAGAGATCCTTACACTGGTCGATTTCAGCAAGCCCTCGACCGAAGAGCGTTTTTATGTATTCGACATGAGGCATAAAAAATTATTATTCTCTTCGCTGGTATCACACGGAAAGAATAGCGGAGGGAATTATGCCACCTCCTTTTCCAACGAGAACGGTTCCCTTAAAAGTTCACTGGGGTTCTTCCTGACAGAAAACACCTATCAGGGAAAAAACGGTTACTCACTTGTACTGAACGGATTGGAAAAAGGGATCAACGACCGCGCCAAAGAACGGGCCATCGTTATCCACGGAGCTGCTTACTCCAATCCATCCGTAATTGCTTCATCCGGCCGCCTGGGACGCAGTTTCGGTTGTCCGGCCCTGCCACAAGCTGTAAGCAAGCCTATTATCAACACCATAAAAGGAGGTTCCCTGCTTTTTATTTATGCCAACAATAAGAATTATCTGGCTTACAGCCCCATCCTATCCAAACGGCAGGTTGCTTCTATGTAAAAACCATATCTTGCAAACGGATAAAGAAATGAGATAGAACACACTTACATAATAATTTAAATCTAATAAGTAACAATGATGAGTAAAGTACTGAATGCATTGTCGGTAATACTGCTGGCCTTTATAACATTACCGATATCGGCACAATCAGAATTCTATGTTTCCGCGACAGGCAAAGACACGGGTGACGGAAGTATACAAAATCCGCTAAACCGTATTCCTGCGGCTTTGGAAAAAGCACGGACAGAGAAAGGAGACGTAGTCATTTACCTACGGGAAGGGAAATATCTCCTTAACGAACCGCTGGTTTTCACCTCCCGGGACGGTAACGACACCCGGCAACTTTCCGTAAAAGCCTATCCGGGAGAAAAAGTGATTCTTTCGGGAGGTATCCCTCTGGCACTACAATGGGAATCCTATAAAAAAGGAATCATGAAAGCCAGAGTAAACGGCTCCCCTATTATGGACATGCTAATCGCTGACGGCCAGATCAGACATATGGCCCGTTACCCGGACTTCGACGAAAAAGCTGTCCGTTTCAATGGTACCTCTGCCCTGGCTACCGCTCCCGAACGGGTAAAGAAATGGAAAAATCCGGCAGGAGGATACCTGCATGCCATGCATAAACATGACTGGGGTGACTTCCATTACCGCATCACCGGAAAAAACAAAAAAGGGGAATTGTCAATGGAAGGCGGCTGGCAAAACAACCGTCAGTCGGGCCTTCATCCGGATAACCGGATGGTGGAGAATATATTTGAAGAACTGGATGCACCCGGCGAATGGTTCTATAATGCCGATGAACAAACGGTCTATTACTATCCGTTTGAAGGTGAAAAAGTATCCGAAGTACTTTTCGAATCGCCTCAACTCAAACACCTGATCGAATTCAGGGGGACAGAAGCCAATCCGGTAAAAAACATCACACTGGAAGGACTGGAACTGACACAAACTTTGCGGACTTTTATGGAACCGTACGAACAACTGCTCCGCTCGGACTGGACGGTTTACCGGGGAGCCGCAGTCTTCTTCGAAGGGACAGAGCATTGTGCCCTGCGTAACTGCTACCTGCACAATCTGGGAGGAAATGCCATATTCTTTTCCAAATACAACCGCCATTCAGAAGTATCCGGCTCACACCTTACCCGGATCGGGGCCAGTGCCATCTGCTTTGTCGGCGATCCGGAGGCAGTCCGCTCACCAAGTTTCGAATACGGCGAATTTGTCCCGTATGAACAACTGGATCATGCAAAAGGTCCTAAAAACAACAATTATCCGGCCCAATGCCTGGTATATGACAACCTGATCCATTCAATCGGCCTGTATGAAAAGCAGATTACCGGAGTGGAACTTTCCATGTGCCAATCTATTACCGTCAGTCACAACAGTATTTACGATACTCCACGTGCAGGAATCAATATCAGCGAAGGAACCTGGGGCGGTCATATCCTGGAATTCAACGATATTTTCGATACGGTCAAGGAAACAGGCGACCACGGCTCTTTCAACTCCTGGGGGCGTGATCGTTACTGGCACCCGAACTATAAAACAATGGAATCTATCGCGGCAAAAGATCCGGCCCTGATACTGGCCGACGCAACCCAGACTACCGTCATGAGAAACAACCGTTTCCGTTGCGACCGTGGCTGGGATATCGACCTGGATGACGGCTCCAGCAACTACCATATTTATAATAACCTGTGCCTGAACGGGGGAATCAAATTACGGGAAGGCTTCTACCGGGTAGTCGAAAATAATATCATGGTCAACAACTCTTTCCATCCGCATGTCTGGTTCATCAACAGCGGCGATGTCTTTACACGCAACATCGTTATGACGGAATACAAACCGATCGGCGTACGGGAATGGGGATTGATGGTCGACTATAATATCTTTACCGACAGCCTTTCGCGTGCTGCCGCCCGGAAGAACCATACGGATGAACATTCGATCGTTACTTCCGTGCAGTTCAAAAACCCGTCGGAAGGTGATTTCACGGTTGCCGATGATTCCGAAGCGATCACCAAAGGTGGTTTCCGTAATTTCGTGATGGACCAGTTCGGCGTCGTCTCTCCCCGTCTGAAAGCGATTGCACACACTCCCGAAATGCCGACACCGGTTATCATCTCCGGTCATACCGACAGCGATGTCATCAGCTGGAGTGGCGCGACAATCAAAAGCCTGCAAACACTCGGTGAACGTTCGGCAACAGGTATGGATTCGGAACGGGGCGTATACGTCGTTTCGGTCAATGCACTGGGAGGCAAACTACGTGATTATATCCGTCCCAACGATGTGATCCTCAAAGTCGGAACAATCCCCGTCAACAACCTCAAAGAGATGCAGGATGCGCTTCAGAAGGTTAACAAATCAAAAGAGATCGAATTTATCATCTTCCGTACACAGAAGGAAAACAAAGTCGCTATTCCCGGCAAATTGCTGGACTAAAGAGAATACGGAAGTCTTTACCTGATATCACCTTTTCAAAAGATATACAGGACAGACTTCCGTCATGTATAAAAACAAATTATAAGCTATTCATACACATGAAAGATACGTTCCATCAACTGCCATTTCTCTGCAGAACTGGCACCCGGGTCAGCCTGTTGAAAAACAGACATATATTCTTCCCATTCAGCCTGACGGGGTAAACCGGCGAGACGGTTGAATGCCGTATCCCAATCAAAATCGAGCGGTGTTTCCACAATCATGAACAAACGGTTCCCGCACAGATAAATTTCCATCTCCAGGATTCCGACACTTTTAATCCCCTCGCCTATTTCGGGCCAGTAACATTCCTGCCCATGTCTTTTCTTGTATTCTTTGATTAACTCCGGATCATCTTTCAGGTCCAGCGTCTGACAATAACGTTTAGTCGGGAAATCATAATGTTTGCTTTTGTATCCGTTCTTTTTATCTTCCATAAACCATATTATTTTTTAATTCGTTCAACAGGAACGATTATATTACAAATGTAACGATTATTATGCAACCGGAATAAGAATATTTCTGCAAGGGATAAAACGATATCGACACCGGTTTCATGAAATACGGATCTAAATCGTTATCTTTACCCGCTCAAAAATAATATAAAAGATGAAGATCACTGCACCCCGGATAACTAAAGTATTAAAAGAAGACTGTACACTCGATGAAACACTCCTGCTGCCGGGAGAAGACCTGGCGGAATATTCTTTCAGGAATCAAAGGGTATTCGAAATTAAAACGGAAAATATGAGTATGCAGGACTGCCTGTTCACAAACAGCATACTGATCGGTTGCGGCATAAAAAAATCGCAGTTCAGTGATATCATCTTCAAGAACTGCGACCTGTCTAATATGAATTTCTCCGGTTCCGGTTTTCACCGTATCGAATTTATCGAATGCAAACTGATCGGGACAAACTTTTCCGAATCAGCGCTAAACCATATTGTTTTCAGCAACTGCAAGGCAGAATACCTCAATCTGAGCATGAGCAAACTGAAATATGTCAGTTTCGACCGATGTGACCTGCGAAACAGTTCCTTTGAGAACGGCCAGTATGCCAGCGTGAACTTCCATGAAAGTGATCTCAAGGAAGCTGAATTTTACCGTACTTCCTTAAAAGGCGTCGACTTCAGTAGCTGCGACATATCCGGCATCCGGATAAGTCCCATCATCGGCTGTGAATTACGCGGAGCAACAGTCACCTCTTTACAAGCATTGGAATTAGCCCATCTGCTGGGTGTTACAATTAAAGGATAATCTTCTTCAAATTCGTTATTTTGCATATTCCTGATGTCTTTTTAACCAGGCAACTGCATAAGAACAGGTAGCCCGGGGTTTCAATTGATTTTCTATCGCGTAGTCAAAAGTCGCTTTCACCAGTGAAGCGGCTATTCCCTGACCTTCCAGAGGTACCGGAACTATTGTGTGAATAATATCCAGATTATTACCGACAAGCCTGTACTGCACAAAGGCAGTTAAACCATCCTGCTTTATTTCAAAGCGATATTTCTCCGGATGGTGAACAATATCATATTCCATAATTTATTTTTTATCTACAAAACAACACCCTGTTATAGATAAAACAGTTTATTCGGGAATTAGTTCACCAATTTGCTACAAGTAAGTCAATATTCTCCCCTTTTTATTTCCCAAAATCCGTTTCTACGACCATTTTTGCGTTCAATGATTCCCCGTAAACTCAGATTAACAGTAATAGTCTTCACTGTTCTTTCTGATTTACCTATATGTGTAGCTATTTCCTTTTGAGTTACACGAGGATTCTGTATGATATATTTTAATACCGCTATTTCTTCTAAAGTGCAATCCAAAGTGTCATTTTTGCACTTTGGAGTATCCTTATCAGAACCTGTTGCACTTTGAACTTCACGACCTAATTGTTCTCCGATTAGCATCGAACGATTTTTCAATTCATTATTTTCACCTAAAAGCAAATTACGGAAGAAGCGTTCTAGATATTCCGTTGTCGAGAAAACCCCTTGATGAAGATTATTATAGTTAGCTCTGACTAACGCATTGCGGAAATACCAGGAGTGACGGGCAAAAGGTTCATTGTTAATATCAAGTCCGAATGTACGCAAATATTTAATCGCAAATACAGCTGTTGTACGCGTATTTCCTTCACCGAAAGCATGTATCTGCCATAATCCGGAAACAAATTGGGCGATATGATTTACAGCCTCAGCTAGTGGAAGATTCTGATAACTGAATTTCTTTTCCTGAGCAAAGTCATAATCCATTGTTTCCCGAATACTTTGTGCGCTGGCGTAAAGAACTGTTTCTCCCTTCAGAACCCACTCTTTCTTTGTGATATTATAGTCTCTGATTTTACCAGCGTGGTTATATATATTTTGAAATAACCGTTTATGAATATTGATATATTCAACAGGAGAGAAATTAAATGTCTTTTCTGATAGTATTTCAGTTATCCGCGTAGAAACAATATCGGCTTCTTCGGTCCGATCGCCATCATCAGTACGCACAGATTTTGACTCATAATAACTTTCTATAAACTTTTTAGCTTCATCAATTGTAATGTCGCCTTCAATATGTTTACGAGCCGTTTCTATCAAGTAATCAGAAGGTTTCAAACCATCTACAGCCTGAAGCCCTATCGCTGTCTGCCACGCATATCCTTTTTCCCGTTTATGCGGTTCGCCTTGCCGGATATATTCTTCGAAGTCGTTCATGTTTATAAGATAAATACAAATATATGAAGTTTATTCGGGAATTAGTTCACCTGCCGGTTCATTTTGTCCGGATACAGGCCGCTTTTGTTGCTTTTTCTTTCCGGGATGGAAGAAGTTCTTCACTTTTGTAAAGAAGCCGGAGACATCTTTGGCTACATCCTGCGCCTTCTTTGAGACTCCGACTGACTCCGTCAATGCCGGACGAAGAATTTGCCACAGATAATTAAATGTAGAATGATACGGATCACGCTCTATCGTCAAATGAGAATGACGGGGCCTGCGTGTTCCCTGTTCCGGATGGTCGGGATTATCATGTTTCAGTACCAGGTTAGCCAAACGCGACAGGAATTTATTATCGATCACCTCCCCTTTTTTCTCCTTCATTATCTCTGCCTTCAGATCCCTGTAAAGGAATAGCATATCGACAGTGGCACCTTTGGTCGAGGCTTCAGTGCTAAATGTAAAATCGACCAGTTTACCACTCTCCACTTTGGCTAAGGCCAGCGGTGTGATCAGTTCGTTCAATGCAGTCAGATCAAAGTCCTCCATATGCGCATCCAGCAGGAAACGATCGTTCAGGGAATCGACCGGAAGCTGCCAGGTGGCGGTAAAATATCCTTTCCCCATTAATTTGCCGTTTGCATCCAGACGGATATACTGGTCCGGATAGGAAACGATATTGGTGAAGCCGGAGAATTTCCCGTTCATTTCCGTGAAAAACAGTTTACCCGGTTGTATCCCTTTCTTTGACAATTCTTCGTAAACAACGGAAAAGTTATTTACACGAAGACTGTCGATAGCCATTTTCACCGGTGCCTTCTGCAAACCGGAATAGATCATCGGTACGATACGGCGGGGCACGGCAATCTGTTGGTTCTTAAAATTCTGAAGTTCGGCATTGTCAACCTCTACATTTTTTATCCGGACCACTTTCTCCGAGAAGTAAGCCGGCAAATCGATTCCCGACAATCCCAACCGGCCGACTTTGACATCAAACCAATCCTGATGCTTTGGTTGCCGGTAAGCAAATTCCATTTTCGGATAGGCGGAAACCAAATGGATATCTTCCAGATTCAGATCGGTATTATCCAGATTGACTTTTCCTATCTTCAATGTATAAAAACCATTATCCAACGGGAATGCCAGGTCTTTGGTATCGAATCGGACAGTCTTCAGCCCGAATGTCCGGTTCCTGACATTGACATGCAGTCCTTCAAGAAACAGGTTTGCCGTATCACGATTCCATACGGCATTGGAGACTGTCAGTTTTCCCAGTGAAAGGTCAGGTGTAAACCGACCGACTGCCTCATAAATATCATCCGACAGGACAGTGGGAGATTTCTTTTTTGTCTTTATCGGATCGGGAGAAGTCCCGGCCTGATAACTGACAACCGGATCAGACAGATTTATTGAACCGACAGAAAAATGCAGACTGTCCCACACGACTTTATCGATACCCAAGTCCTGAAGTGATACCTGTAACAGGCTTCCGTCTTTTTTCATCAAGCGAATATCGGGTGATTCGACATGCAGCGAAACAGCATCCAGACGTTGAAGCAAATTCTCAGGCAGACGGTTCAAACCGGTCGCAGAAATCATCGGAGTCTCCATACGAAGATATGAATTTGCTCCCATTTGCCATAAAGAGTCTTGCGGGAGCAGTTTCACGTCCTGTAATCCCAATATGCCTTTTGCCGTAGAGAAATTACCTTTCCGGACAGACAGACGGTAGGCTTTTCCCGGCAAGTAATTGTCGAAGTCTTTGAAACTGAAACCAAAATGATCACAGGCAAAGAACAGCCCTCCACTCCGGTTCGTACTGTCGTCCACCAAAAAACGGGTGGCATAGAAATTGAAATCTTTCAGCTTATAGATTATCGGATCGTGAACGCTTCTGTCATTCAATGTGAGATATGCATGATTCAGGTCGATCCGTTTGATAGACAGATATTGCAATAAAGGATTTAGGATGCTTTCCACATCCGCCTTCGGATTTACCGGCAGCTTCGTTTCCTTGCTTTTCTTCGGATAAGACGGGGATTTATAATAATAGATAACCGGATGGTCTATCTTGAAAAGGTCGGCACTGATACCTTTATCATAAAGCAATCCCCTGATACCGATTGTGTCAATGCTACCAGACATATAGTCTTTCCGGGAATTTACTTTTATAGGCTTCAGGCGGATTTTCTCTATATTGAAATCGCCGGACTCCGTATCCAATGCCATACGGGCAATATCGAAACGGTGGTTACGTGCCGTCATCTCCCCGCTGATGCCGGTTGCTTCAAAGGCGAAACTACGGGAATACCACAAACCATGCTTCTCTTCCGAAACCGAATCAACCAGGAAGTCGTTTGCCCGGAAATTGAAGTTATCCAATTTATAGACTTCCACTGAATCTTTTACGGCTTGCGAATAAGTGACTTTGGCGGCATCGATTCCGACAGTCCGGATAGAAACGCTATGCAATACCGGCGATATTATGTCATATAAAGATAAAGCCTGTACCAAAGAATCCGTATCGATCTTTGTAGCATTGCTTGCCGCTTTTTTCGCTGCCGGGGCATTAGCGGCCAGATTAAATACCTGAATGTCCGACGAAGATATTTCAAAAGAACGGGCTGTCAGATAATTCAGCGCATCCTCCCGCTTAAAACGGATTCCGTTGACTTCCACTGTCCGGACCTGTGCATCGACATAACTGTCCGGACGTTGTTTTGTCTCCGTCCATAAACTATCCTGCGGAATCAATCGTATCTTCTCTATATAAATAATCGAATCCTGCGTACTGAGTTTTATACTGTCTGTTTTAAGGAGAAAGTCGTTATTGGCTAGCAGCGTCTGCGGTTGGTTCGTTACAAATTCAAAGTTATCACAATAGAGCAGCTTTCCGCTCTGTGACGAGTTCTTATCCAACAGAAAACCGTAAGCGCGGAAACTGACATCATCAAGCCCATAGACGATCGGTGTCACAGGATTCTCGACGGTATAGGATACGCTGGCGTTCGACAGGTTCAGTGTCCGTACGCTCAACACATTTATATAAGGAGAGATTACTTCATACAATGATTTGGTATCGGCATGCCGGACCTTTTTCTCCACACGCCCCGAATAATAAGAATCGAAAACTTCTATCCGTGGGTCTTTTATCTCAAACGTATTAAAATGCAATTCCTTATAACTCCACCGCCAGGTAAGGTTTACACCTTTGAAATCTATCATGCCGATCTCCGCTTTCACATAAGTACGGGGAAGGCTGTCAATAGCTTTCCACTGTTGAAACACAGTTGAATCGGGCATCAGCCTGACGCCTTCGATCTTCAGTTCCCCTTTCACAAAACCGATCGAAAGATCATCAAAAGAAAGATTATAGAATCCGTTCGTAGCCTCAGCGGTACGCCGGCTCAATTCTACTTTCAAATATCTTTCCAGGCGGTTGCTCAGATACAGGTTCAGGACAGTCAGAAGCACCGCCAGCAATCCTATTGCCGGGAAAATGTATTTTATGATCTTCTTGTTCCGTCCCATATCCTTTCCCTATCTATATCGTTGACATAGTAACATCGTGTTCCCTTATTGCGGATCACAGTATCATATATTATGATATTAGAATCGCATATATTATGAAAATAAAATATCATATATTATGATACACTTTTCTCCTAATATATAATACACCTGTTTTATTATTTACTCAACAATTTATATAAATATACTTCTCTATCATTTAGAACAAAGCTATCGGTAGAATGTTGCGAACGGATAAAAACAACCTCTCTATTCCGGATTGCCAAAGCAGGAAGGGATACTATAAACAAGAACAAACTCCGGAAATACTTTATAGCTCAGAACATACGACTTTCGTTCGGGAGTCCGGGTTTCAAACGCCCAAAGCTCTCCGGAACCGGTATAAGTAAACGGCTCCACATGCAGATGTTCTATAAAGTCAACATCCTGTTGCCGGATCATCTTGAATAAAGCCTCCTTGGCACACCAGTGGACAAGCAGATGTTCTGTTTCATAATCCGGACCGACCGACGCATTCTCTTCCGGAGACATAAAACGGCTACGTATCTTTAATACCCGGTCGGAACGGTATTCTATATCTATACCAACCGCTCCCTGCTCTTGCAATAACACTGTCGCATAGCCATTCGTATGGGAAATACTCAGGGATAAGGATGAATCGGGTAAGTAAGGAGCGCCATCGTCGTGATAAGCGATCAGCAACTCCTCTCCCGCCAACTCTTTCAGGAGAACACGAGACGCCAGCCATTCCTGACGACGTTTTTCTGTTTTTATCTGTTGCAGGAAAGGGAGATATTCGGATGACTGTTCCAGCATCGACAGCAATTCTTCCGAACTTTCTTCAATCTTCCAGACACCCAACAACGGCTCTGTGTATTTAAACAGGACAGGCATTACTTTTTCCAGCTAAAGGATTGTATCAACTCGATAATATCTTTTCTCAGATAATCTGTAACCGGTGCCAACGAATCGGCATTCGGTACACAATCATAATATAAAGCACCCCGAAAGAAGTTCGAGGCACTGTCGGTCAGCATAAACTGTACAGGAGAAGCAGACTCCCCATCCAACAGGAAAAGAGAGCCATACACCCGTTCATCCGGGTTGCTATAGGCTTGTTCCTTTACCGCTTTCGCCTGCTTCGCCTGGCGGGAAACCAGGGAACGCGATTCATTCTCTGCTATTTGCAAAGTAGAACGGGTGACGGGTAAATAACTGCAATAAATCTTTACACCCAATGAAGGGTAAGACAAATTGATCCATCCTTCAGGACTTCCAATCTCCGGCAGCTCGACAATAGCCAACTGAGAAACATTGAATGAGTAGGGCAAACTGTCCAGAGGCAACACCTGATAACGTGCCTGAGGCGGCTCGATACGGAAATAACCACGCGGTTTCGGTGTATATTCCGTACAAGACACACAGCACAACAGGATACAAAGGAAAACCATGCCGGACAGAATCTGCTTCATCACTCCTCTCCTTCTTTCTCTATTTCTGAAATGCAGTTGAATTTCACTTTCAGGATTCTCCGGTTATCCATTTCCAGAATCTGGAAACGATACTTGCCATAATCAATGATCTCCCTGCGGCGCGGGAAGTCACCTTTTATTTCCAACAAAAGCCCGGCAAGCGTTTCTACATCTTCCGTCAGTTTGCCGAACTCAGACGGGTCTGTATTGATAACACGGAAGAAGTCTGTCAATAAAATCTTGGCTTCAAAGATCAGGCTACCGTCTGCCAGACGGACAAACTGCTTTTCATCTTCATCATATTCGTCCGAAATCTCGCCGACAATTTCCTCCAGAATGTCTTCCATCGTCACGATACCGGATGTACCGCCAAACTCATCCACCACAATCGCCATGTGAATCTTATTGGTACGGAATTCTTCCAGCAGGTCGTCGATCTTCTTTGTTTCGGGAACAAAGTAAGCCGGACGAATCAAGCTCTGCCAGCGGAATGTATCCGGCTTTTCTATATAAGGAAGCAAATCCTTTATATAAAGGATACCTTTAATATTATCTTCCGATTCGGCATATATAGGGATTCGCGAATAACCGGATTTGATAATGAAATCGATCACATTACGAAAACTGGTCTTTATCTCGATGTCCTCCATATCCAAACGAGGCGTCATAATCTCATCGGCCGTCTTATTATAGAACTTGATGATCTCAGCCAGCATCTCTTTCTCTTCCGGAATCTCTTTAGAGGTCAACTCCAAAGCCTTGGATAACTCATCGACCGACAAGTCATATTTTTTCTTCACCAGCGCCTTGTTGATAATAGAAGTAGAATTAACCAATACCACCGAAAGCGGACGGCAGAGGCGTTCCACCATATTCAACACCGAAGCGGAACGGCGAACGAAACGGAGCGAATTTTTCTGTGCGTAAATCTTAGGCATGATCTCGCCGAAAAGTAAAAGCAAAAAGGTCAGTACGATTGTCTCAAGAATGAAACCCAAGACAGGGACAGCCGAGAAATTGATCAAAGAATTGATACCGTAGGTACAAAGCATAACCACGGCCACGTTCACAAAGTTATTGGCAATCAAAATAGCCGCAAGTAAATATTCGGAGCGGTCCAGTAATTTCCGGATCAACGGGTCCGAAGGCGAATTCTCCTCCCGGATGTCGTTTATATCACCCGGGGAAAGAGAAAAGAATGCCACTTCCGATGCCGACACGAAGCCGGACACCAACAGCAGTAAACAAGCAAGGCTTAACGCTATAACAGGGCCTGCTGTAAGCGCCTGTATAGTAACCTGATCGAATAAGCCCGATAAATAATAGTCTGAGTCCAAGGGGAACCGTATTAGTTAAACAATATCAGAACGGAAGATCATCCGCACTGTTTGAATCTGATGACATATCCGGCTGTTGCGATACCGGTTGCTGGTAAGACGTAGCCTGCTGTGTTGCCTGTGGCTGTCCACCTTGCTGGAAACCATTTCCGGTATTTGTAGTCGTACCGTCGGCCGGACGTGTACCCGTATTATAAAATTCAATACGGTCTGCATGAATTTCAGTCACATAACGTTTCACACCGCTCTGGTCGTCATAACTGCGGGTACGAATCTTTCCTTCTACATAAACACCCGAACCTTTCTTCACCCATTTCTCAACAAAAGCAACCTGGTCGCGGCGAACCACGATATTGTGCCATTCTGTTCTCTCCGGCACAACCGTACCGTTTGCCAGTGTGTAACCTCTTTCGGAAGTTGCCAAAGGGAAGTTTGCAACGGCCGTACCGCTGTCGAAATAACGAACGTCGGGATCTTTACCCACGTTACCAATCAATATGACTTTATTCAATGACATAGTTGTAATTCTTTTAATATCTTACAAAGAAACATAAATTCGATCATTCAGACAAATTTCCGTTTAATTTCTCCAAATAAATATGTACCAGGCGGGGAACGGCATAACGTTCGATATCTTCATACGGAACAGCCAGATACGAATTCAATGCGTCCGTCACTTTTTCGATCTCTACCCGGTAAAATGTCGTATAAAGAACCTGATGGGAAAGGACATGCTTCACCTCGGACATATCCACGGAAACATTCATCCGACCGGCACCGTCAAACAATTTCCGGTACGCTTCCGTTTGCTGCAATCCGGCAAAATCCATCGGTTCCGCCGTCTCGATCAATGGGAATTCATAAAGTCCTTCCCAGATATCTTTTTTACCCCGGCGCGAAAGCCAGGTTTGCCCCTTATATATAATGTATAGATAATGAAAATAACGGGGCCGTGTTTTCGCCTTATTCTGCTTGACCGGAAACGCCTGCACATTATCCGAAACATAGGCCATACAACGTTCCTTCAACGGACAAACTTCACAATCCGGATTTTGTGGAACACATTGTAAAGCCCCGAACTCCATAACCGCCTGGTTATGCGTCCCCGCATATTTAGGATTCATTACAAGAGCGGCCAGTTCCGCAAACTGTTTCTTTCCCTGCGTGCTATCAATTGGCGTGTCGACCGCATACAATCGGGATAAGACACGGTACACATTCCCGTCGACAACCGGATAAGGCTTATTCCATACGAAAGACACAATGGCAGCAGCCGTATATTCACCGATACCTTTCAAAGACAGTATCTCTTTATATTCCCGAGGGAAAATGCCGCCGAACCGTTCCATGATACTCTTAGCGGCAGCGTGCAGGTTACGGGCACGGCTATAATAGCCCAACCCCTGCCAATATTTCAGCACCTCATCCTCTTCCGCCGCCGCCAGGGAAGCGACATCCGGAAAGCGTTCGGTGAACCTGTAAAAGTAGTCCATTCCCTGAGCGACACGGGTTTGTTGAAGGATAATTTCCGATATCCAAATTATATACGGATCGGATGATTCCCGCCAGGGCAGCATCCTCTTATTCGTTTTATACCAGGCCAGCAAAATATGGCTGACTTCCAATTCGTTTTCCATTTGCGTTAAAATGTCCTGTATTTGTAGTTTTGAAACTCTCAACTCGTTGATTAATGCAAACATACACAGATATAATGAATTGTAAGGAATCTTTTTTATTAAAAAATGGCGGGCAATTCTTTTCCCACTTAAATAAAAAGCTATATATTTGCATTCCAAAAAATTAATAGGTCCAAATCATTAATTAATTTATAGACATGACTAAAGCAGATATTGTTAGCGAGATTTCAAAAAGTACCGGTATCGATAAGCAGACGGTATTGAATAGCGTAGAATCTTTCATGGACATCGTGAAAAGTTCGTTATCTCAGGGTGAAAACGTTTATCTGAGAGGATTCGGAAGTTTCGTTATTAAGAAGAGAGCTCAGAAAACTGCTCGTAATATTTCAAAAAATACTACGATCATCATTCCGGAGCATAACATCCCTTCATTCAAGCCGGCTAAAACTTTCCTGAACGAAGTTAAGTAATTAGTAATTATAGTTTAATTTAAAATTTAGAAACAATGCCTAGCGGAAAGAAAAGAAAAAGACATAAAATGTCTACGCACAAGCGCAAAAAGAGACTGAAAAAGAATAGACATAAAAAGAAATAAGTCTATTGAGAAAATCTAAAGAACAAACTTAATAAGTGACCTTTTAAGTTTGTTCTTTGCGTATTTAGAAAGGTCTGAATTAAAAAACCCTCTTTTTAAGTGATAAGTGAATTAGTAGTTGATGTACAACCCAAAGAGGTATCTATTGCCGTATTGGAAGACAAAAACCTTGTGGAACTCCAGAAGGAGGCTCGCAATGTCTCGTTTGCCGTAGGCGATATTTATCTTGGCAAAGTAAAGAAACTGATGCCGGGTTTGAACGCTGCTTTTATCGACGTAGGGTACAAAAAGGACGCATTTCTTCATTATCTGGACTTAGGTCCTAACTTCAACACCCAACAAAAGTTCCTCAAACAAGCACTTGGCGATCCTAAAAAGATGCCCGCCATTTCAAAAGTGCAGATACTTCCTGAGATTGAAAAGGACGGAAGCATCAGTAACGTGCTTAAAGTAGGACAAGAGGTGTTGGTACAGATTGCCAAAGAGCCGATCTCAACAAAGGGTCCGCGACTGACTTCCGAGCTGTCATTTGCCGGAAGATACATCGTATTGATACCATTTGCCGATAAGGTCTCTGTCTCCACAAAAATCAAGTCGAGCGAGGAACGTGCCCGTTTGCGGCAGTTGATTCAGAGCATCAAGCCGAAAAATTTCAGCGTGATCGTACGTACTTCTTCTGAAGGAAAACGTGTTGCTGAACTCGACCATGAATTAAAGACATTAGTGAAACGATGGGAAGATAACATCGTCAAAGTTCCCAAACTGAAAGTGCCGTCGATTGTATATGAAGAAACGGCACGTACGGTAGCTTTGCTCCGCGACATCTTCAACCCGTCTTTCCAGAACATTTACGTAAACGATGCGGATGTTTATCATAACATACGCGATTATGTCAGCCTGATCGCTCCCGGAAGGGAAGAGATCGTACAGCGATATACCGGCGAATTACCTATCTTCGACAATTTCGGTATCACAAAACAAGTTAAATCGCTGTTTGGACGTACGGTTACGTATAAAAGTGGAGCTTACCTGATTATCGAGCATACCGAGGCCATGCACGTGATAGACGTGAACAGCGGCAACCGTTCCAAAGGGAGCGACGCCCAGGAGAAAACAGCTATCGACGTAAACACAGCCGCCGCCGACGAAATTGCACGCCAGCTTCGTCTTCGTGATATGGGTGGTATTATTGTGGTCGACTTCATCGACATGGCGGAAGCCGCCAACCGACAGAAGTTGTTTGAACACATGACTAAAGCGATGGCAAGCGACCGGGCCAAACACAACATCCTGCCTTTAAGTAAGTTTGGTCTGATGCAGATTACCCGCCAGAGGGTACGCCCGGCAATGGATGTGGATACAACAGAATCGTGTCCTACCTGTTTCGGCACAGGGACAATCAAACCTTCGATCCTATTTACCGACAATCTGGAAGGTAAGATCGATTGTTTAGTGAATAAGCATAATGTAAAGAAATTCGCCCTGCACGTACATCCCTACGTGGCAGCATTCGTAAACAAGGGGCTTTATCCCCTCAGTATGAAATGGAAACTAAAATACTCAATGGGTATGAAAGTCATTCCTAACCAAAGTCTGGGTTTTCTGGAATACAAGTTTATTGATTCCGACAAGAACGAACTCGACATGATGGAAGAAAAGGAAATGAAAAAATAAAAAATCCCCGGAGCGATACAGGCTTCGGGGATTTTTGTTTCTATTTGTAAGGAGAAATATATCCTTCTTGTAAAATCAATATCCAAGAATGCGGTCAAGGATTCCAGCTTTTTCAACAGCCGTAAAATCCCCCTTAACACATTTACGCATCATTTCACAAAAACGAATTACATCTTCGTGGCTAGTTCCTGGATTTCCTCCTCTGGCTTTAAATTATTTCAGAAAAAAGAGATGTACCCCAAACCAAGCACATCTCTTTCTTATTAATCTCTCCCCCTCTTTACTTACTCTTCTCTTTCGCCATCTCCAGCGCACGAGTCGTTACATAATATTTTGCGATCATATTCGGTACCTCCCAGTCAGGCAGTTTACCATCCTTCAAATATTCTAAAAAGTTTTCCGTCACCTGACCAAAATGAGCCTCATGTCCTACGCGATAATTTGCGGGGATTTGAACCTGCCATACATTATCTGCGATCTTATTCAAGGCAACTCCAGGGTATTTGTCGGCAATAACAGGTATAGATGCGGCGAGTTCCTTTTCATAAGCTACCAGATCAACACCAGGAAGTGCTTCGATATACAACTCCGGCTTATAGCCTTGTTCTTTACCCTGACGGATAATCAAGTCGGCCTTGCTTCCTTTCATGACAGAGAAATGCGTATCGCCACCGCCTGCCGGGAAAGTGTAATTCCATATAACCGAAACTTTAGCATATAAACCCTTCAGCTTGTAAGTAATATCACCATTAGAGTAGACTTTCAAGGTATCACCAACAACATCCTTTTGCAGATAATCGGGATAAGTATCCAGTCCGGTCACTTCTTTAAACTGTTCTTTAGACATAGGAGTCGTCCAACGATTTGCATCCAGCAACTCAATATCCTTCTGATAATCGATTACCACATCCGGAAACGCTTCCCACTGTACCAGGTCGACCAGGTGAGTCGTAACATCAACAATGCCTTCACCTTGCTGCTCCACGTCGAAAAACCATGCCGGACGCTTCAGCGGGTTGCCTGACACTGTTTTGAAAAAATGATGAACGCTCTCTTTTACGATACCCGGTTCTTCCGGACTACCGGCCAGTTGTTCCCCATAGACAGCAGGCAACAAAGATAACTCCCGCTGTAAGATCGTTGTAATCTCATGCCGCTCGGTCATAATGTCATAAAGCAGCACATGCTGGTCACGGGCTATATCAAAGCATTCTTTCAATACTTCGAAATTTGCCGGGTTAATCGCCATCGGCTTGTCTGCCAGTACATGAATGCCGGCCGATAAGGTGCGTTTGATATAATCTGTCTTTTTACCGTTATTACCGGCAGTAACCATTACATTTCCTTTCTTTTCGGCAATCATTTTTTCCAGGAAGTCAGCTCCTGTATAAACGACTTCCTCCCAACGGGTCGGAGAATCCTGCCGGTTATTATAGGTTTCCACTTTTGCCAGATGTTCTTTTACATCATCACCGGCCGGAGCATATACATATACTTCATCAGCAACCTGCGGGTAAGAATTTTTTTGTACCAAAGCTGCATGGAAATGTCCGGGATCGAGCGTTATCAATTTCACTTCACCCGGAGCACCGGAGAAGCTTTTCGTATCCTCTTTTTTGACCGAGCAAGAGGTCGCAGTTAAAAGTGCAGTCATAGCAAAAATCAAGTAAGTCTTCATTTTATTGTTCTATTAAGTTATCTACTGTCAACAGAGTCACCACAAAGATAGAAAGAAACTTTACAAAAAGCGCTCGATTCCCGTTTGCAAACCGTCTATTTCCGCCATTCCTTTGAGGCGACCGATCAAAGGATAGCCTGGATTGGCTGTCCGCGAATAGTCATCGAGAATACGCAAACCATGATCCGGACGAAATGGCATTCGCCAATCTTTACGACCGGACTTTCTTCGCCGCCGCTGTTCTTCCAGCAATATCTTTATGATAGAAAACATATCGACACTACCTGTCAAATGCCCTGATTCATAAAAACTATTATCGGCCAAGTAGGCCGTATTCCGCAAATGAACGAATTGGATACGCGAAGCAAACTCAGTTGCCATCGCCACCAAATCATTGTCGGGACAGGCCGAAAGCGAACCGGTGCAAAACGTTATTCCATGAGCGGGAGAATCGAACTGTTCCATGATCCATCTAAAGTCGTCGGCCGTTCCCGCAATACGAGGTAAGCCCAACAACGGGAAAGGAGGATCGTCGGGGTGTATACACAGCTTTACGCCGGCCTGTTCCGCAACAGGAAGTATTTCTTTCAGGAAAAAAGCCAGGTTTTCGCGTAATTGTTCTTTTCCGATCGCATCATATGTTTTCAGATAAGTAAGGAAACGATCTTTATAATTGTCGTTATCTTCCCCGATCACACCATGAATAAAAGCCTGCGTGACGATTATTATATTATGCGCCAACTCTTCTTTTTCATCTTCTGTTAAAGATCCGGCTATATCGTGCGCTTTTTGCCGTATATTTTCAGGGTAATCGCCGGCAGCACCTTCACGACGGAGAATGTATATGTCGAAAGCAGCAAAAGTCGGATAGTCGAACAGCATCGACTCCGCCCCGTTATTATTCTTAAAATGCAGGTCTGTGCGTGCCCAGTCGAGTACCGGCATAAAGTTGTAACACACTGTATCAATTCCACATGCACCCAAATTCTTCAGAGACAGGATATAGTTCTCAATCAGCTGTGGGCGGTCTGCCGACCCGATTTTAATGCCTTCCGAAACCGGTAAGCTCTCTACTACACTCCAACGCATTCCATGATGTTCGATTCCGGCCTGCACCTTGCGGATCTCTTCCACCGGCCAAGCCTCTCCTGCCGGAATATGGTGGAGGGAAGTTACAACTCCCTCCACTCCCATTTGTTTCAAGTCGGCAAGCGTGACTGTATCATTCCGGCCAAACCATCTCCATGTTTTTTCCAACGCCATATCACACTCCGCTAAAAGAACTGAAACCTCCGTCTACCGGTATGATCGTTCCGGTTATAAAACTGGCGTGTTCGGAACACAAGAAATGAACCAGTCCGTTTAACTCGCTGATATCGCCAAAACGCTTCATGGGTGTACGCGCCAGGACCTTGCGACTACGTTCCGTATACGTACCGTCGGGATTAATAAGGACCGCCCGGTTCTGATCACCGATAAAAAAGCCGGGAGCCAGTGCATTCACACGTATCTTCTCACCGAATTTCAACGCCATTTCCATTGCCAGCCACTGGGTAAAGATGCTCACTCCGCTCTTGGCAACCGAGTAACCCGGCACACGTGTTATAGCTGAATAGACTGCCATTGAAGAGATATTGATGATACTTCCCTCGCCACTTTCCGCCATCGCTTTACCGAAAACCAGACAAGGATAAACTGTTCCGTTCATATTCAGATCGGTCACCCGGTTGAAATCTTCGACCTTCATGTCAAATACGGTCTGATCCTCCCGCAAAGTGGCACCCGGCAGGTTACCTCCTGCTGCATTCACGAGGATGTCAATCTGTCCCCACTCCGACAACAATTTTGCCCGAGCCTCCTCCAGGCTGGTAATATCCAACACATCACACCGGATTCCTATCACTTGCCCCAAGGCTGATAATTCATCAACGCGTTTATCCAGTTGCTCCTGACGAATATCAAGTATCGCCACTCTCACCCCATTCTCTACCAAGCTGCGGGAAATACTTCCTCCCAGCACACCTCCGCCGCCAGTTAAAACAGCTACTTTATCTTTTAAATTAATAATCATAATCGGATTATTTTAATGTTGTTATAATTTATTTAATAGTTTAAGTATTATCAGAATTGACTGTTTGTTTATAGCAACTGGTTGTATCTGGCTCCCCTCTCGAGAGGGGGAAGGGGGTGTGTCATATCCCCGCCTATACAACCATCCTAATCAGAGTCACTTGACTATTGCAAGTTCATTTGCCGTCTGCTTCAGCTGACGGTTTATAAGTTGTTTCTCTCTTTTGGCTTCAGCCACATGTCTCTTAGATAGAAAACTGTAAGAAATGGGACTAAAGTCCAATGAGATAGACCCTTGACTAATCCGTCAGCTGAAGCAGACGACAAATAAACCTGTAACAAGGCTTGTTTTATTGACTGGCTTTAACACACCCCCTACCCCCTCTCAAGAGGGGAGACAGTTACAACCAGTCAATAAACAGATAGCTCAAATCTTTCTAATACAACTCTAACTCTCTTACTATAAACTATTTTTTTGAATTCTACTATCATACTATCACTAATCAAAGTAAGTGTTTGATTATTAATCTTCTAATTAATGATAGTAGGCACTTTTAACTATCATTTATCTATCATTCAACCATCACTTTAACTCTATTTTAACTTAGTAGCCGTCTTTTTAAGGTTAAAAAGACAACTGTCCGGCTGCATATAGCCTCTCATAGTTCATCAGTCTACTATCTTTTTATCCCAAAACAAGGACTTAATTTCACCCGAATACAGACTTTTTGTTGCCGGGATGCCTATCTCACCCTGTTTTACACCCCCATCTTGACGATGCTGACATCCGGGTGTCGCAGGTACCAACACCCGGGTGTCAAGCAACACACATCACTATATTATTGATTTTCAACTATATATTTATCAAAAACAAGAGACTGTATATCTTACTTTTTAAGCAGGATATGATAGTTGTGTGATAGATTAGTGATAGTTGAAAGCACCTACTATCATTAATTAGAAGACTAATAATCATACACTTACTTCTATCAGTGATAGTATGATAGTAGAACTCAAAAAAAACAATTGTATATACCTATTCATCTTATTCTACATCACTCCATCATTCCTATTCTTTCATATACTGTTCAAACAGAGTGGCAATGCCTGCTTCCTGACTATCTCCTTTATGGATCAGGACACGATAACGGAGCGCTATTTTCTCTCCTTTTTTCAGGTCGGTTGTCTTTCCGTTTTCAGGCCAGTACATCGGAGTGGGTGACATAAATCCGTAATCACGCGTAAACCAGAGTGACGGATACCAACGGTTAGACGGATGCTGCATAATAGCAATCCCTTCCTTTCCTGTTTTACGTTCGCCATAACAGTCAATCCAGGCTGCCCCTACGCCAAACGTTCCTTTTTCACCTTGTTTGCCTTCCGAATTAATCATTACTCCTCCCTGCTTAACAGTCAGATCCGGGTCGACTCTGGCACTAAACAAGGAATGGTTCGTCTTTTGAATCGTCACATCTATAAGCATCTCCATCTCTATGTCGAAATCAAGTTGATACAGTTCAGGGGAGGGAGCCGAAATAATAATCTTCCGCCTGTCCATAATAGGAGCTTCCGCATCGGGACGTTTCCAGATACATTCATCTTCAATCACCACACGTTCACCTTTAGCTTCCACAATCCGGGCACCGACAGAAATGATACGTCCGCGTTCAAGGCCTTCCTGCCAGTAGTTACCTCCGTTCACCCGGTCGCACCCAAAGAACAGAGAGCTGTGATGAGGATATTGACCGTTACGCATGGAAGTAACTCCGGCTCCCGAAACAGGACCGTTTACCGGAAAAAAGAAAGGATATTTCTCATCCGGTTGGAAGCGATAGCTGGTAAAGAACTGTTCACCGATTGTGACATCTATACGATTTCCTACTTTTGTAGCCGAAACTTCCTGTTTCTGGGCATACATAACTCCGGCCAGCCAAAGGGCCGTTATCGTTAAAACTATCTTTTTCATCTCGTTCAAAAATTATAAGGTGGACGGTGAGGGCGGGCAATCATAGAATTTGCTTCATCATCATCTTTGAAGCGTTCCAGAACCGGGTCCCAGTAAAGTTTACGATTTAGTTTCATTGCTATATGTTGCAACAGGCAAGCCGAACAGGAACGATGTGCCACTTCTGCCGGAGTGATATTTTGTTTTCTCGTACGGACACTTTCAAGCCAGTTACCATGATGATCGGAACTTTTATAAAGATGTACTTCATTTTCTCCGATAACAGAAGTCAGTATCTTCGGGTCAGAGGCCTGCAACGCCTTTGATGCACCGGCTGTTTCAGGATCGTTTGCCGAAGCCTTATAGGCACCGCGACTTACAAATATCCAACCTTCAGTCCCGGTAAATAAGACACCATTCGGTTTTTCTTTGCTGTTGGTCGTACCACGTACCACCACCCCATTATCATAAAGCATTTCGGTTGCATAATCACCATGTACATTCCATAAACCGGAGGTAGGAAATTCGGCATGTCCCGATATTTCAACCGGCCCGGAATACTCTTTATCCATGGCCCAATGGGCTATATCGAAATGATGTGCTCCCCACCCGGTAATCATACCGGCACCAAACTGTTCGCAACGCAACCATCCCGGACGGTCATACCCTTGTTGCGGATGTACCCGATCTATAGTATAAGGTACATAAGGGGTTTGTCCCAACCACATATCATAATTCAGATTTGCAGGAATAGGCATTTCTTCCGGATTCCCGCCGGGAGGATCACCCGGTAAACGGATCTCAATATTTTTCAGCTGACCGATACGCCCGTTCCGCACAAGTTCACAAGCTATCCTGAATTGCTCCATCGAACGTTGCTGGCTGCCGATTTGCAGGATACGTCCCGTTGCATTCACCGCATCACTCATCTTACGTCCTTCCTCTATAGTCAGCGAAGTCGGTTTCTGCAAATACACATCTTTACCTGCCCGGACAGCATCGATCGCCATCTTGGCATGCCAATGATCAGGAGTACTTATCAAGACAGCATCAATGTCTTTATTAGCCAACAGGTCCAAATAGTTTTCATAAGTCGTAACTCCACTGTACGGTTTACCCTGTTTTTTTGAATAATAACCTTCAACCAGTTTTTTAGCATCTGCCACACGGTTAGCATCCACATCGGCAGCAGCAATAATACGCACATCATCATATTTCCACACCCCGGGCATATCATGATCCCGTGAAATCCGTCCCGTTCCGATAGCGCCGATATTAATACGGTTTGACGGTGCATGAGGGCCAAAAACAGAAGCCGGAACAATCGTTGGGGCTATAAACATTCCCAAACCGGCTGTAATCGATCTTTTCAGAAAGTCTCTTCGTGTTGTAGTCATATATTAGAATTTAGATTATGTTTCAATACACAAAACTAACACGAACCGGAATAACGGATATAGCCTTTTTTTGCAGATTATAACACGATATTGAGGAATTTTCCCTGAATATGTCCTATCCCCTCCTTTCCTGACATTTCTGCTAAGGTATGATGGACGAAGAATCTTAAATTCTTATATTTAATACAAATAAATCATTGTTTGTTCTTTTAAATAACGGACAGTATTATTTTATGCTAAATTTGTTCCTGCAATAATGAAATGAAATTATGGAAAACAAACTCATGCATGAACAACTGACTATCTATGCCGGCACTCCGATCATTGCCCGGCATTATGACTATGACAGATTTACTTTTCCCTGGCATGTTCATAATGAGTTTGAGATCATATATGTAAAGGAAAGCACAGGCGAACGCTTTGTTGCCGACAATATGGAAACCTTTTATCCTCATGATCTGACATTCGTCGGGCATGGAGTTCCGCATTACATGAAAAGCGCTCCGGAATATGAAACAAACAATCATTCTTTACGGGTAAAAGGAGTCATTATCCAGTTTGAAGAACATTTCATGTCACATTCCATAAGTAACTATGCAGATTTAGCTCACATAAAAAAGTTATTGGATGAATCTGCCAGGGGAATACATTTCCCATATCCGGAAAACAAAGAAATCATACGGTGTATCGAACTATTGCCCGACAGCAAAGGAACCATGCGTATTATCAATTTACTGCACCTGCTCGACTTAATGGCCAATTTCAAATCTAAACGTTATCTGGGCAGTTTACACTTTTGCCAATCGGTATCCATTACGATGGATCAACGTATGGAAAAGATTCTATCTTTTCTGGCAAATCATTATAAAGAAAATATTGATTTAAACGAAATTTCTTCTATCGTAGCGATGAATTGTTCTTCTTTCTGCCGCTATTTCAAAGAAAGATCAGGTAAAACATTTATGGAATACCTGTTGGACCTACGCATCGGACACGCATGTAAGCTTCTGATTGAAAACAAAATAGACATAACACAAATATCCATCGAGTGCGGTTTTAACACGATCACCCACTTTAATCGTATCTTCAAACGCAACACCGGGCTTACTCCCTCCGAATACAAAAAACAATTTCTAAAATAATATATTCCTGTCATAAAAATACACGAATTGATAAAAGTTCCTTCCACAACAACTGCCGTATTGTCATTATTTCTGACAGCAAAAACAATTCGGAACCGTTCATTGTTACTTTGGCATACGTTTTGTATACTAATTGGTGCAACTCGACAAGAGAAAAAGCAAAGACGAAAAATAATAACAATTAAAATAGTAGAAAATTATGGGAAAAATTATTGGTATCGACTTAGGAACAACCAACTCATGTGTTGCCGTACTGGAAGGTAACGAACCGGTTGTTATTGCAAACAGCGAAGGTAAAAGAACGACTCCTTCAATCGTTGCATTCGTTGAAGGCGGCGAACGTAAAGTTGGTGATCCCGCAAAACGTCAGGCTATCACCAATCCGGAAAAAACTATATTTTCTATCAAACGTTTCATGGGTGAAACTTACGACCAGGTTCAGAAAGAGATCAATCGCGTACCTTATAAGATAGTACGTGGCGATAACAACACTCCGCGTGTGGATATCGAAGGCCGTCTGTACACTCCGCAGGAAATTTCAGCAATGGTTCTTCAGAAGATGAAGAAGACTGCTGAAGATTATTTAGGACAGGAAGTAACAGATGCGGTTATCACTGTTCCGGCTTACTTTAGCGATGCTCAGCGTCAGGCTACAAAAGAAGCCGGTGAAATTGCCGGTCTGAATGTTCGCCGTATCGTGAACGAACCGACTGCCGCATCTCTGGCTTACGGTCTTGACAAGACCAGCAAAGATATGAAGATTGCCGTATTCGACCTTGGTGGCGGTACTTTCGATATTTCAATCCTCGAATTGGGTGACGGTGTATTTGAAGTAAAATCAACAAACGGTGATACTCATCTGGGTGGTGATGACTTCGACCACGTGATTATCGACTGGCTGGCAGAAGAATTCCTTCGTGAAGAAGGCGTTGACCTGCGCAAAGACCCGATGGCTTTGCAACGTTTGAAAGAAGCTGCTGAAAAAGCTAAGATCGAATTGTCAAGCACAACAAGCACAGAAATCAACCTGCCGTATATCATGCCGGTTAACGGTATTCCAAAGCACTTGGTTAAAACATTGACACGTGCTAAATTCGAACAGTTGGCAGACAGCCTGATCCAGGCTTGTATCGAACCGTGCCGTCAGTCATTGAAAGATGCAGGTTTGAGTACTTCCGATATCGACGAAGTAATCCTGGTAGGTGGTTCTACACGTATCCCGGCTGTACAGGCTATCGTTGAAAAATTCTTCGGCAAAGCTCCTTCCAAAGGTGTTAACCCGGATGAAGTAGTAGCTGTAGGTGCTGCAATCCAGGGTGGTGTATTGACCGGTGAAGTAAAAGACGTATTGTTGCTGGATGTTACTCCGCTGTCTCTGGGTATCGAAACAATGGGTGGCGTGATGACTAAGCTGATCGAAGCTAACACAACAATTCCGACTAAGAAATCGGAAACATTTACAACTGCTGTCGACAACCAGCCGTCTGTAGAAATTCATATCCTGCAAGGTGAACGTTCTCTGGCTAAGGACAACAAATCAATCGGCCGCTTCCACCTGGACGGAATACCTGCTGCACAGCGTGGTGTACCTCAGATTGAAGTTACTTTCGATATCGACGCAAACGGTATCCTGAATGTATCTGCTAAAGATAAAGGAACCGGTAAAGTACAGAGTATCCGTATCGAAGCATCCAGTGGTTTGAGCGACGACGAAGTAAAACGTATGAAAGACGAAGCTGCGGCCAATGCTGAAGCCGACAAGAAAGAAAAAGAACGTATCGACAAGCTGAATCAGGCTGACAGTATGATTTTCCAGACTGAAAAACAGTTGAAAGACCTGGGTGACAAACTTCCGGCTGATAAGAAAGCTCCTATCGAAGCTGCATTGAACAAGCTGAAAGAAGCTCACAAGGCCCAGGATATTGCAGGTGTCGATGCTGCCATGACTGAACTGAATACAGTATTCCAGGCTGCAAGCCAGGAAATGTACAATGCTCAGAATGCTCAGGGCGGTGCACAACCGGGACCTGACTTCGGACAGCAACAGGCCAACAACAATGCTGGCGGAGCTAAGGACGGTGGCGTAACAGATGTTGACTTCGAGGAAGTGAAATAAGATAGATTACATTTTCCACATAAGATGAAGAGCGATTGTCGGATTAATCTCCGGCAGTCGCTTTTTTTTACCAAAACACAACTCAAACCCTCTACATATTTCCTAAAAAAGAACGGCTACCAGGTTTCTTCCCGATAGCCGCTCTTTTTTCAATAACTCTATGACTCAGAAAATCGAAAAGCATCTGCATCCTTCCATGCCGGGAATTTAGCACGCAATTCCTCCAAATCACTCTTATTTAATGTACAGGTACGAGTTATTTCCTCCCGTTTGCCGGCATCTGCCAGTTTCTTTCCTTTCGGAGAGAAGATCATGGAATCGCCCCGGTAAGTAAACCCTTTACCATCGATACCCACCCGGTTCACACCGCACACATACGCCATATTTTCAATGGCCCTGGCAGGCAATAATGCTTTCCATACCTTTTTACGGGGTTCAGGCCAGTTTGCTACATATATTAATAGATCATACTCATTATCCACGTTGCGGCTCCACACCGGGAAACGGAGATCATAACAAACCTGCAAACAGATATTCCAGTCTTTATACTTTATTACCGTACGTTTATCGCCAGCCGTGAAATGCTTATCTTCAGCAGCCATCCGGAATAAATGACGTTTATCATAATAATATTCGTCCCCTTCCGGCGTGATAAAGAAAGCACGGTTAAAATATTTTCCGTCTTCTTTCGCTATAAAACTACCGGCGACAGCCAGATTATATTTAGCGGCCCATCCCTTTATAGTCGGGACAGTCGGGCCATCCATCGTATCTGCCAGCTTTTCCACCTCCATGGAAAAACCGGTTGTAAAGGTTTCGGGAAGTACGGCAATATCCGTTTTCCCACTCACACGCCGGAGTAATTCTCCGTAATAACCAAGATTCTCGTCTCTGTCTTCCCAAATGATATGGGATTGAATCATACTGATACGTAAGCTGTCTGCCATAATAGTAAATTAAACTTTTACGAAATTTTCCGGATGACAAGCTGTCACATCCCGGTAACTTTCACGAATTGTACGAATATCCTTTTCTGCATCCCCGGTTGGATAAAACAATCCTTTAAACCCGGCTTCCTTCTTTGCATAATCAAAATAAGCGATCATGATAGGAACCTGTGCCTTTTCAGCAATATAATAAAACCCTTTCTTCCATTCTTCCACCTTTTTACGTGTACCTTCCGGTGTCACAGCCAGCTGAAAAATTTTGCGTTTATTAAACACCTCAACCATCTGGTCGGTTACCGAAGTCCGTTGATGACGGTCGACAGGCACACCACCCAGCCACGAAAACAATATATTGAACGGAAAAAAGAACCATTCTTTTTTGATTAGAAAACTGGCGTTACGCCCTAATGCCGTATAAAACAACTTTCCGACAATAAAATCCCAATTGCTGGTATGCGGGGCAACGCATATCACACATTTAGGCACATCTTCGCTAACTGGTCCCAGTTTCCATCCGGCCATGCGAAGAAGTGCCTTACAGATCGCTTTCTTCATTATTTTTCTTTACTTAGCTCTCCTATTTCGCTAGCAATAGCGTCGACTTCTGTCTGCAAATCAACTCTAAGTTTACGATAATACTCTTTTACCAGTGTTTTGTTGTCTTTGGCATCCGGAGTTCCGGCACGACGGATAAATTCATCCTGCATATCCAGTATCCTTGTCAACAGAACATCAGCTTTATCTCCCTCTACTCCAGGAATAAATAGCTTACAAACTAATACTTCAGAAAACAGTTCACCTGCTACATAGCTGATTTCTTTCTTTAAAATTCTTCTTTTAGCCATAATTTTCGCATTAAAATATCTACAAATCTACAAAATCCTTTATTAAATAACCAGGGCGACCGCACCAAAATTCCTCTAAAAAGTTTATCATTGCAAAATGAATACCTCTAATTATTTTTCAGAAGTGACAGATCCTCGTGTAACAGGTCGCTGTCTACATTTGTTGTCAG